>JADGBX010000234.1 GCA_015231265.1 Magnetococcales bacterium
AGGTGACGGCAAAGAAACCCCCCTTGATTCAGTTTATATTCTGAATGGAAGAGGCGATCTGTCGGATACTGCTGCTTCCATGTTTTTCCAGCAGGGCATGGTTGATTCGACCGATCTCGATTTCGGGATTGATGCGATAGCTGCCTTTTCGGTCGTTTTCATAGAAGACGATATCGTCTGGCAGCAGTGGTCGTATGGCTGAGTTCAAATTTGAGATGCCCTTGAATCCCTCGGAATCCTGCGCACCCAGATTGTATTTATGAACCCAGCCATCCGGCTCCTGTATTCGACCCGAGACCAAGTGCATCAGTAGTTGGAGCTGTGAGTCCGGGAGGAGAAGACTGTTGTTATCAACAAGAACCTCTGTCCTTCGTCCTCGTGCAATGCCGGGGATGGATAGTTGGATGCCTTTTTCATCATCAAGTGGATTTGCGACAGCGATCAGGTTCTCCCGTTTGGCCGCATTCATGATGGCGGCGCAGTTTCCATGATCTGTTCGACCGCTTCTCTGTAGGCATTGGAGAATTTTGTCCCCAAAAGATGGAGTATTCTCAGATAGTGGTTTGACAATAAAATCATTTCCGCCATTTTGCAGAGCATCGACAACGTCTGAGTTCTCTTTGGCATAGCCGCTCATGACCAGAATCTGGAAATGGTGTTGATCGTTCTGATTGCGGCATGGGTAACGACACCGCAGTTTCTGGAGAAGTGTTTTTCCAGCATCGACACGGGGTTGGAGGGAACGGGGAGAGGCAAAGATCTGCAGATCAAGAATGACATAGCAGAAATCCATTTGTTCGACCAACTCCATAGCCTCTTCCAGAGATGGAACATGCATAGCATTGTGTCCGAGGGAGAGTAGAAGATCCGCAATATCCTCAGCCATGTCCAGATCATCTTCCACGATCAGGGCGGTGTGTTTATGATCTTGCTCTTTTACCATGATCTGTCCTCCTGATCTTGGGGTAAAAAGATGGTGATAGTGGTGCCAACTCCTTCAGAACTGGCAAGATGAATCGACCCGCCGTGGTCGGATTCGATGATCTTTTTAGCGAGAGCTAAACCAAAACCAGTGCCACGTGGTTTACTGGTGGAAAAAAGCTGAAAGGCGTCATTTACGGCCTCTTCAGGCATCCCGTTCCCCTGATCAGCGATGACAATTCTGATCAGGCCATTCTCCTCTATGGAAGCGGCCACCGAAGCACAACATTTATGACTACGATCCGGATAGGCCTCAAGAGAGTTTTGCAGAATATTGGAGAAGGCCTGCAGCAGAAGATGGCGGTTAGCCTGAAGTGCAATCTCTGGTGAAATTTGTACATCAACCGAGAGGCATTGGTTCTCAGGAGCTCGATCATGCACCAAGTGGACGGCCTCATCGATCATTGAAAGAACGGTTTCCATCTGGAAATCGAGTTCGATTTTTTCCGTGAGAGCACGCAGTGAGTTCATGATGGCAAAGAGGAACCGACTTCTGTCAAGCGCTCGCTGTGCATGCCGGCGCAGTTTGCCCATATCTGCATCCGGATCATGCAGCCCATTATTGATATGCTCCAAAGAGGCATCGAGAGGGGAGATTACCTTGATGAACTCATGATTGAGCTCTTTAATGAACTGGGCATTGAGACGTTCGGTCGCCTTTCTTGCTGCATTACGTGCAGGTAGACCATGCTTAGCCTCTAAATCTGTGAGCCATTTCAGCATTCGGTCGCCGTGTTGGTTTCGTAGCGAATCGGAACGAGCAATATCGGAACGACGTGAAAGTGTACGCCGGGCCGCTGTGCGAACCATGGCGTTGTCATCCAGATCCAGAGCCGCCATGATGCGAAAGAAAGATTCATGGCGCAGGTAGAGAGAGGCGTGAGCCAGGCTCTTACGTACTTCCCATTTACCATGACGAGCCAGTTTGAGTAGCTGCTCACCCAGGGTGGCATGAATAGCCGGTTCCAGACCGCCTTTTTTCAGCATTGTTCCGGTCCGATCCACGGCTTCACGAACGCTGATCCAGAGATCAGCTTGGAATGCTTGAAATAGTTCATTGAGTTGGGGTTTGATGGTTTCTATTGTATTCATGGCTCAGTGTCCGTAACGTTCTTTGCGACGAAGAAAAGCCTCACGACCACCTTCGAGCAGGGTTTCGATCTGTTCTTTGACCTCATCGACGCTACCGGAGTGGGTGATAGCACCTTGGCGTCCATCGGAGGAGAGGACAAACACCCGGTCCGCCTCAGCCAGGACGGGAATATTGGGATTGTGGGTGATGAAGATCAGCTGTCGGCTCGCTTTTGCCTCTTTGACGCTGCGGACAATGGTCTCAAAGATGAAGGCGTTGTCGAGATTGTCTTCGGGTTGATCGATCAGTAGAGGGCGCTCACTCTCCATAAGCAGAATAGGCAAAATTGTGGTACAGCGTTGTCCGGTGGAGAGAGCAGATGCGTCTTTATAATCACGACCATCCAACAGCTCAATGCAGGGTAGGTCTTCGAGATCGACACTTTCCAGCCGGATCAGAAAATGATCGTTGGCTAGCAGTTCGATAACACGGGTGGAACGGGTTGGATCCAGGCCAGCCATCTCTGCCAATTGATCAGCGTTACGGCTCTGAATCAAAGAAGACAGTTCAGCCGGGGCAAGATTACTCGCTACCTTATCGACAATGGAGGCGTATCTCAGCCCTGAACCTTTCAACCCATCGGTCAACAGAGCGGCATATTTGTCTATGTTTCCAGCCTGGGTCATGGTGACGCGGATGGTTGGATTCAGTGTGGATGTTAGATAGTCGGCAACCTTTTTCCGTAGTTTGAATCGTTCATCCCTCAGGGTGGAGAGTCGGGCAGCCATCTGTTGATGCTGATAGTGGGACTGTCGTCGTTGAGAAACGAGTTCGTCCAGCTGACGTTTGGCCTCAGTTACCTCAAGGTAGCGTTTCTGCAGTTGCGTCCGCTCAACAGCACGGCCTCGTTCCGCTTGTGACTGCTCTATCAATTGCCGGTAGCTCTGCTCCTGTTGCGCATGGCGCAGGTTCAGGTCATTGGTCATGGTATTCAGATTTGCCATGATGGTGCTGCAGTGCTGAGCAACCCATGGAATGGATTTGTGCAGCTCATCGGTCATCTCACCTATGAGAGCATTGGCGGAGGAGAAAAGATCCTGGTTGGGTCCGGACAGAAGGGGAGCGTGCATCTGTCCTTGTAGGTTGTACATCAGATCATGGATCGCCTTTTGATAGCGATGAGAAAATGAGCTGATCTCTGATTGCAGATATCCCATGGCATGTTGTTCACGGTCACGAACCGCTTTATTGCCATGAGCTGTATTGATGGCATCGGCATTGGGTCCTTCGGTCTGTTGTTGAAACCCTTTCAACTTCTCTTCGATGGCAGGAGCTTCTGAAGCAGTTTCGGTCAGATCACCAATCTGTCGATCAAACTGTCGCAGTGAACCGGCACTGTGTTCGATATCCCGAAGGAGTCTGCTTATCTCTGTGTTGATGTTCTGGATGTTCTCCTCTTCAAACTGGTCGATCAGTTTGAGTTGGAAGCCGGTATCGGTGGCGATCTGTTCAATTTGATTCTGGCTGTAGATGTCCGCCTTGAAGATACGGTCTCGATTCAGGGAGATCGCGGTTGCATCGCCATTTTCATCCAGCACCTGGCACTCATCATTCAAAGGGCGGTCGGCAGTATAGCGCATGCCGTGGAGAGTGTGGAGGTGAAGACGAATGTGGCCGTTGGAGAGATTGTTTTTCACAACGGAATGAGCACGAGAGCGGCTGCCGCGCTTTTGATCCGGCATCATTCCGAGTCCGTAGCGGATGAACTCCAGAATAGTAGTTTTGCCAGTGCCGCGCCCCCCAATGATGCAGTTGAGGCCAGGAGCAAACTGCATCTCTGCTCCGCCGAGAAACCCTCCAGTGATCTCAGCCCCCAAAAGCGCATGACTCCCGTTCACAGCGATATGGTCAATATTCCCCATTGTGGATCTCCTTTTTATTGATTTTTCTGACCTATGTTCTGTGCATAGATTGATGAAATGTGATCTGCTCATTTCCCTGTACGGCAAAACTTTATGACTGTTCCTGTAGTTGGGAAGGGCTACGAATGGCTGTGACCTTTCCCAAAATCAGTAGCTGATCACCTTGTCCAATCTTGATTGGTTTATATTTTTTATTCTCCGGTCTCAGCTCAATTTGATGACCTGAGATATGCAGCCTCTTAACCGTTGCTTCATCATCAATCAGAGCAACAACAATATCGCCATTTTCAGCAATGGGCTGCTGTCGTACGATGATGTAGTCGCCCTCATTGATCCTGGCATCGATCATACTGTCGCCAATGACGGAGAGGGCAAAACACGTTCCTTTGGCAAAGTGCTCTTCGACCAGGATTTCCCCAACGATATTCTCCTGAGCCAGAATCGGGGAACCTGCTGCGACATCGCCGACGATGGGGACGGGAACAAATCCTCCTACTGGAGGAGATTTCAGAATCTCGATTGAGCGAGATTTCATTCGTGTTCGTCGGATATAGCCTTTTCTCTCCAGATGGCGGAAATGTTCCAGGACGGTGGATTTCACCGTACCCATCTCTTCGCCGACCTCTTCGGCAGTAGGAGGATATCCCTTTTCAATGGTCATGTTTCGTATGAAGTGCATGACCTTTTCTTGCGCAGGGGTAAGGCCTTCTGTAGGCATCCGTCCGCGTCTTGTTCGAGGTGCTTTCTTATTCATAGTCTTCTGCCTTGTTAAGTACCGAACTTGCGAGCGGTGTATATTATATCGAAAGATGGGGAAAAAACATAAGGAATAAATTCGGTAGTCCGAATTTATTGGTGGCATTGAGGGCTTGCTTCACATCGTGGGAAGCATTCTTTGCACGTGATAAAAATTTGTTTAAACAAG
>JADGBX010000235.1 GCA_015231265.1 Magnetococcales bacterium
AGACGGTAAAGTGGGTGCGCACCCCCTCGGGGCGAATCTCCATGGCGCGCAGATCGGCGCCTGATTCCAGGCCATAGGTGATGACCCGTTTGTCGCTGAGTTGGCGGCTCAGAGCGGCGGTCTCCGGGTGGTCGCCGCAGAGAACCGCCAGCCCATAAAAGGGGACCTTTTCCACAAACCGGTGGAAGGCGGCGCGCACGGCGTCGAAGGAACCGTAGTGCTCCATATGTTCCGGGTCCATGTTGGTGACCACGGCGATGGTGGGAAAGAGCTTCAGGAAGGAGCCGTCGCTTTCGTCGGCTTCGGTTACCAGAAAATCTCCCTGACCCAGACGGGCGTTGCTGTCGAACGCCTTGACGATCCCGCCGTTGACCACGGTGGGGTCCATTTTTGCGGCTCCCAGAATGGTGGCGACGAGGGAGGTGGTGGAGGTTTTTCCATGGGTGCCGGCGATGGCGATACCGTATTTAAGACGCATCAACTCCGCCAACATCTCCGCGCGGCGGACCAGAGCGATGCGTCGTTTGCGGGCGGCGACGACCTCCGGATTGTCCGGGGTGATGGCCGAGGAGCAGATCACGGCGTCGCAGTCGGCGGAGATATTCTCCGCCTTGTGCCCCACGTGGATGGTGGCACCCAGTGTGCGGAGCCGTACGACGTTGGTATTCTCTCCGATGTCGGAACCACTGATCCGGTAGCCGAGAGTGATCAGGATTTCGGCGATGCCGCTCATGCCGATTCCACCGATTCCGACAAAGTGCAGATTGCGTATACGCTCGTACATGGTGCATCCATTCCGTTGGGGATTTCCGAAACGGTAACGGCTCGGAAATCGCGTGCCTGTGTCCGCCTGAATGGGCAGAAAGAGTGGCCGGGGTCGTGTCAGACGTTCACTGTTACTCGTCCTCGTCGTCTATTTCGTTGCGGTTGGTCAGGGCCACGAGACGGTCGACAATTTTACGGGCCGATGTGGGTCGGGCCAGGGAGCCGGCATTTTTGCCTGCTTTGATCACCCGGGCTGGATCACTCACCACCGTTTTGAGAAAACGGGCCAGCCAGTGGGAGGTGAAGGCGTCCTGATTCCGGACCCAGCCGCCGCCCTTGTCGATCAGAAAAGCGGCGTTGGCGGTCTGGTGATCATCAGCAGCATAGGGGTAGGGCACCAGCAGTGCCGCTTTTCCCATCACCGTCAACTCCGAGATGGTGCCGGCACCGGAGCGGCAGATCACAAGATCCGCTTTCCGATAGGCCGCAGCCATATCGTCGATGAAGGGGGTCACCTCCGCTTCAATATGCATCTTACTGTAGAGCCGTTTCAATGGTTCCACATTGATGGGGCGTGCCTGATGCATCACTTCAAAGGCGTGTCCACCCTTTTTCAAGGACTCCAGAGCTCCGGGGACCACATCGGCAAAGATCTGCGCCCCCTGGCTTCCTCCGAAGATCAGAATGCTTAACGGTCGCGTGTCATTGAACGCCTGAATCTGGACCGTTCCTTCCATCTTTTCCGCCTCGGTGAGCAGGCTGTCGCGCACCGGATTGCCGGTGACTTGAACCTGGCGGCCGCTGAAACGGGCAGTGGCTTCGGGAAAACCCAGGAGAATCTGATCCACCCACCTTCCGAGCCAGCGGTTGGTGAGACCCGGTACGGCGTTCTGTTCGTGGAGCGCAGTGGGGATGCCCATCAGCCGTGCCGCAAACATGGCAGGGGCCGAGGCGTAACCTCCCACACCGAGAACCACCTGTGGCTCGAAGCGGCGCAGAATCCGGTAGGCCTGCCAGATCGCCAGGGGCAGTCCCAGGATGGTGCGGATTCTTCCCAGTGCGCCCACCCCTTTCAGACGGCCTACATTGAGCGTCTCCAGGTGTTTTCCCCGTGCGGGGAGAATGGTGGCCTCCATCCCTTCGGCGGTGCCGACGAAGAGCGTCTCTCCGCCCAACTCTTCCCAGTAGGTGGCCACGGCCAGTGCGGGAAAAAGATGGCCACCGGTCCCACCTCCGGCGATCAGAAGCCGTTTGCCCTCTGTCGTCACGATGCTCCCCCCTGCCGTTGGTCTGTCGCCCCAGTTGCTGAACCGATCACTGTGTCATCCCGACACCCATTGCGTGCGTGTCTCTTCCATTTCATTAAAAACGCTGGCAACGGTCTCTCCCTTGATCTGAACGTCCTCTTATTCACGCCGTGGCGTGCGACTTCGTCGTCGCAGAGGGCGGCTGCCGCTGGCCGTTCGTGAGAAGGCGAGCAGAAATCCGATCGCACCCATGGTGATGATCAGGGAGGAGCCACCGTAACTCACCAAAGGCAGCGTCAACCCCTTGGGTGGCAGCAGCCCCATCACCACGCCCATGTTGGCGAGTGACTGGGCGGCCAGAAGCATGGCCAGACCCATACCCGCCAGACGTGAGAATCGGTCACTATTGGTTCGGGCGATTGTGAAGGCGCGCCAGATCAGTATGGAGAAGATAAAGATCAGAACCAATACCCAGAGCAGCCCCAACTCCTCGGCGATTACCGCCAGAATGAAGTCGGTGTGCGACTCCGGCAGATAGAACTGCTTCTGCTGGCCCTCACCCAGTCCGGTGCCCCAGACACCGCCGTTGCCGAACGCCAGCAGCGACTGCACGAGCTGGAAGTCGGAGTTGAGAGGATCATCCCACGGATCAAGGAAGGAGGTCACCCGCTGGAAACGGTAGGGAGCCATGATCACACCTGCCGCTGCTGCCGGTACCGCTGCCAGCACCATGGAGACGATCCAGGTGGTGGGGATTCCGGCAACGAAGACCATGCCCAGCACCACACCTCCGGTGATGAGCGTCGCGCCGAAGTCCGGTTCCGCCATCAGCAGGGCCGCAGCCAGTGAGAAGATCAGAATGATCGGCAGCATGCCCGCCTTCATACGCAGAACACGAGACGGATCCGAGGTCAGAAGATGGGCAAGATAGAGCACAAGGACAACTTTGAAGATCTCCGAGGGCTGGACGGTGAACGCCCCCAGATTGATCCAGCGTCTGGCACCACCCCCGGAGATACCGATGCCGGGAATCAGAACAATGATCAACATGCCGATGGAGATCCAGAAACCGAGTCGGCCAACGGTGCGAATGGTGTTGACACGCATCTGACTGGCGACCACCAGAACAAGGGTACCCAGCAGGGCGAAAACGCCGTTTCGTACCGCATAGTAGGTAGGGTCGTTGAATTTCTTCAGAGCGATGGGGGCCGAGGCGGAGTAGACCATCACCAAGCCGAAGATCACCAGAAGAAAAGTGAGTGTTGCCAGGACCAGATCGATCCCTTCCCCATCTCCACGGTTGTCAGAGTGCATGGACCGCCTCCCTGAAACGCTCTCCTCGATCTTCGAAACCACGGAACATGTCAAACGATGCGCAGGCTGGTGACAAAAGAACGGTTCCCTCTTTCCGAACCTGTTCCGCAGCGAATGCGACGGCCTGTTCCAGTGTGTCGGCCCGTTGGATACGGGTGGTTCCGTGGAGTGCTCTCTCCATGGCGTCGGCTGCTTCACCGATCAGAATCACGCCATCGGCAATGCGCTGCACCAGGGGAGCCAGAGGAGAGAAGTCCCCCTTCTTGTCACGTCCGCCGGCGATCAGTATGACGCCGGATGTGAAGGATCCCAGGGATTCCATGACCGCCCCTACGTTGGTCCCTTTGGAGTCGTTGTACCATGTGACTCCATTGAGAGTGCGCACCCACTCCATACGATGCGGCAGACCCCCGAAGGAACGCAAGACTTCACGTATCACTTTTTTTTCGATCCCCTCGGAGAGGGCGGCAGCCGTGGTCGAGGCGGCGTTGGCCAGATTGTGCATGCCCACCATGCGGATCTCATCCACGGCGATAATCGGTTGTGCGGTTCCGGTGCGGTTGTCCACCAGATGACCGTTCTCCACATGGATGCCGTTCTCCGTGGTGAGACGCGCCGAGAACGGCAGTAGTCTCACACCGGGTTGGAGATGCCGCCCGACCGCGTCCAGAAGGTCCGGGTCATCCAGAGGCACGATGGCGACATCACCGGCCTGCTGCTGGTGAAAGAGACTGTATTTGGCTTCGGCATAGGCTTTGAAAGTGCTGTAGCGGTCCAGGTGATCCGGGCTGATGTTGGTGATCAGGGCCGTTGGGCAGCGCAGAGTCTGAATACTCTCCAGTTGGAAGGAGGAGAGTTCCAGCACGTAGTGGGTGGTGTTCTCATCCCAGAGCGACAGAGCCGCCTGTCCCAGATTTCCGCCGATGGCCGTGGCCATGCCGGCTGCCTGATGGATTTTACCGATCAGAGTGGTGACCGTGGACTTGCCGTTGGAGCCGGTGATGCCGGTGATACGAACCGAAGGATTCCGTTTGGTTGCGTGTCTGTAGAGCCACTCCACATCGTTGATGATCGGGACGCCCCGTTTCAGAGCCCTGCTCAGGCCTGCATGCTCTCTGGGAATGCCGGGAGAGAGCAGGACCGTCCGGCAGTGGGCCAACCGCTCTTCAGGCAGCGGTCCGGTCAGGGGTTCGACCCCGGGGTGCTCCGGAAAGGTAGCGGAGGGGTTCTCATCACACGCCAGTACGGTATGGCCCCGCTGGGCGAGAAAAGTTACCGCTGCACGTCCCGAGAGTCCCATGCCCACCACAGCAATAGGGGCATTGTCGCCCGAGGGCGGAGGGGAGGATGTGCTGTTCCGGGGGGAAGACATGGCGGTGTTACCTCACCTTCAAGGTGGCCAGGCCGATGAGAGCCAGTATCACCGAAATAATCCAGAACCGGACGATGATCTTCGGCTCCGCCCACCCTTTCAGTTCGAAATGGTGGTGGATAGGTGCCATGCGGAAGACGCGTTTGCCCATCAACTTGAACGAAGCCACCTGCATCACCACCGAGAGCGTT
>JADGBX010000236.1 GCA_015231265.1 Magnetococcales bacterium
AAGGCGTGAGGAGTGCGGTTTCGAACTGATTGGAGATACGCCCTAACCGGAACATGGTTTCAGCAGGCGGGAAACGTTAGACTCTCCGGCACCACACTCACCCCATCCGGAGAAACTCCCCCATGCCCTCCCTTGCCGCTACCCTGCGCACGCAGGGATTTCGCCCGAGCAAGCGACTTGGCCAGAACTTTCTGATCGATCCGGTGGTACCCGAGATGATCGTCCGCCATGCCGATGTTCATCCCGGTGATGCGGTGGTGGAGATCGGACCGGGCACCGGCAGTCTTACCCGGCCACTGCTCGACCATCTTGGAGAGCTCTGGTGCATCGAGCGTGATCGACGGTTGGAACCTCTCCTCCAGACGCTTCTTTCCCCTGCAGACGGCAGCCGACTCCACCTCCATTTCGGTGATGCGCTCTCCTTCGATTTCAGCGCCCTCTCCCAGGAGATAGGACGGTCTTTGAAGATCGTTGCCAACCTCCCCTACTCCATCAGCACCCCTATCCTGTTTCATCTTCTCCGGCACCGCAGCGCCGTTCAGAGCATGACTCTGATGTTTCAGACTGAAGTGGCGGATCGCCTAATGGCGTCGCCCAACAGTAAAACGTATGGAGCGCTCACCATCAACACCCAGCTCTGGGCCACGGTCCAGCCGCGCATGCGCGTACCTCCGGAGGCATTTCACCCCCGTCCCAAGGTGGAGTCCACCGTGGTGACACTGACCATCCGCCCCAAACCCGCCGTTGCCGTCAACGACCCGGACACCATGACACTCCTGGTCCAAGCCGCTTTCAACCAACGGCGTAAAACCCTCGCCAACGCTCTGAAATCGGTCGTGACTGATCCAAAAATCGCTCTGAACAGCGCAGAAATCGATCCCAAACGACGCGGAGAAACCCTGACGGTTGCCGAATTCGGTCATCTCTCCAACACGGTTCAGAACCTAGGGCTTCTGCGCACATAAATCGCACTGAGAAGAGCGGACAATCCACATTAAGAGTGGGATCATAATGGCAATCTTGCCATCGACACGTTAGGGTAGGATTGAAGATTCCAGATTCATTCCGACACTCACCAGTTTTTTTGGGTAGAGAACCATGTACAAACCTCCGGAAAGATCCCTCTTCGATCATACCCCTGCTAAACATGCCCCCTCCGCACTGACACCCCGGAACGAAGAGCCCATGGAGAGTGCACTCAAGCAGGAGGCTCCCCAATACCAAACGAAAAGCGAACGCATTCCCAACCGAGGGGTCATCCTCACTCTGGGCAAACTGTTCGGTGGATTTGTCGGCCTCTCCGCTGCCTTTAAGTATCAGGATGGTTTCCACCTGTTCTGGGGAACTCCCCTCTTCATATTGCTGGGCATGTACCTGGCGGGGCAACTGGTGGAGGAGGTTCTGCATATTGAGGAAGAGTGGTAACATCCAGCACGCTGATGACAGCAGATTTCGCCACCATCTTCCAGCTCAACACGCGTACCGGGAACAGACCATGACGGATCGACCTGCACACATTCCGGCCTCCTTCACCGTCTGGTTGGATGATGACTCCTGGGGTAAGAGAATTCACGAGAGCGTACAAGAGATTCTGGCGACCACTCTCGATGCAGAGCTGCAACAGCAAGGCAGTGTGATCGACCGGCGGGTATCAACCGCCATCCAAGAAGCGATGCGAAAAAACGGCGCCCTCTCCGCCCTGATTCATCACACGGTGAAAGAGCTATTGATCAATGACCACGAGGTGCGCGATCTGATCCGGACCAGCGTGGAACAGGCGCTCGCATCAGAGCACCCCTCGTCGGACCCGGCTACCGCAGCACATATCGCCTCTTCACCTGCTGATCACACGCCCCCGAAGGAGGCTGAGGCCGATGAGCAAGAGTCCGGACAGAAAGAGCGTCCACGTCGTCGCAGTGAAGACGCCACGCCACGCCGCCGCACCTCGGACCTACTCCATCCCCAAGAGGTCGAGAACTTCAGCGAACGCATCCGGGCGGCGCGTAAGGCAAGAGGTTGGACCCGGCGTGAACTGGCCACTGCCGTGGGTATCGGCCGCAAGGCGATCGTCAATATCGAAGCAGGCGTCTATCCTGTCGGGCCGAAGGTACGACAAAAACTAGAGGCGATTCTCTTCGATCGCATCGAACCGTGGGAAGCGTTTCAGCGCTGATCCGGTTGATACCGATCTCACTCTCTTGCCACCCTCCTTACAGGCCCTGCATCAGTGACTCGATCTCTTGTGCCACTTTGCCGGGCAGTTCACCACGCCCCTTGCGGTCCAGACCGGTCGAGGCGATCGGTTTGCCGATTCGAACCGTGATCTCCCCCGGACGTTTGAGAAATGCATTCGGCCCCCAGAGCGTCCCGGCATTGTGTGCAACAGGCACCAAAGGCGCCTTGGTCGCAGCCGCAATGGCGATACCACCCCGCTTGAACTCCCCCACCTCTCCATAAGCCACACGCGTCCCTTCCGGAAAGATTACCATGCAGAACCCATCATCTACCGCGCGCCGACACTCCTTGCGCAACCGACGCATCGCTTCCATCTTCTGATCACGATCGATGAAGATCTGCTGCGTTACCCAGAGCGCCCAGCCGAAAAAGGGGATATATTTCAGACTCTTTTTCAAAACATAGACGATCGGCGGGAAAAGAGCCGGGAAGGTCACCGTCTCCCAGGCGGATTGATGTTTGGAGAGTATGATAAATGGGGGCTCCGGAAGATTCTCAACCCCCTCTATTCTATGCCGGATTCCGCAGGTCAGGCGGAGAATAGCGACATTATACCCCCCCCACGCCCGAGCGATCTTCCACCGCCCTTGACGCGAACGGAACGGCCCTGCCACCACGACTAAAATACCAAAAAAAACAATACCGAATGAAAACAGAGTCTGAAACAGGACCGAACGAAGCAACAGAACCGAATAGTGCATGGATACACACCTTTACCAAAGATACCGTAAATAAACGATTGCCTCTTGCAACTTCAGGCATCAATGCCTATCTATAGGAGGTGGAGTAGGGATCACGAGAGTCCCGTTCCCATACGCATCACCTTATTGCAAGAGTGTGGAGAAGACCCATGGGAAATGCACTGGTTATTCATCAGGAATCCGGCACCGATTTCCAAGCTTATCTGGCCCGGCTCAAAGAGATCCCCATGTTGACGGCAGAGGAGGAGTACGATCTGGCCGTCCGCTTCCATGATCATCAGGATCTGGATGCGGCACATCGACTGGTAACCTCCTACCTCCACTACGTGGTCAAGATCTCCCGTGAGTATCAGGGATACGGTCTCAAATTGATGGATCTGATTCAAGAGGGTTCGGTGGGTTTGATGCAGGCGGTCAAGAAGTTCGACCCCTACAAGGGATTTCGCCTCGCAACCTATGCCGGATGGTGGATTCGGGCGGCGATTCAAGAGTTTGTCCTGAAGTCGTGGAGTTTGGTCAAGATTGCCACCACCTCGGAGCAGCGTAAGCTCTTTTTTAATCTCCGAAAATCCAAAACCAGCATCGACCGTCTGAATCAGGCCCAAGCCGAAGAGCTGGGCAACCGTCTGGGCGTGCGCACCAAAACCGTCCTGGAGATGGACCAACGTCTCTCCTCCCCTGACGATACCCTGAACCGTCCGGCTGTAGAGTCCGGAGAAGAGATTCAGAACTTCCTCGCTCACCCCCAAGAAGACCAGGAGAGCGTTCTTCTTGATTCAGAAAGCAAACGCGTGCGTCAGGAGGCGGTTCAACGTGCCCTCTCCGACCTCTCCGAGCGAGAGCGGGAGATCGTCCATCGCCGATTCTTGAACGAATCGGCTGAAACCCTCCAGACCATTGGCGAGAGCCTCGGCATCTCCCGCGAGCGGGTCCGCCAGTTGGAAAAACGGGCACTTACCAAGATGAAGGGCAGTCTCTCTCTCGCATCTCTCTGAGGTGAGCAGCGGCTGGCTTGCCCCAAAAAGGCCGTCCACCACCAGTCGTTTTCGGCATTCCACGACAGCACCCATGGTTCAGCCTAGGGCTCATTGAAGACACGCCCTAAGGATCATGGGTGTTTTGCGTGAAAAGCATGGAGCCATCCGTCCCATGGAATTCTTCAGAACCGTCACACCACACCCGTGGCATGAAGAGCTGATTCAATCCCACCTGACCATTGACACCTTGGGAACCTTCTGCCCATTCATTGAACAGGTGACACCGGACAACCGAAATAGCAGGGATCGTGGAACCATCTTCTGTGACTGGGGAACGTTTCAAACGCTGCGGCAGACAATCCGAGGCGGTGTCCGTTTCTTGCTGCCCACCTGCCCCAATGCACTGACCTGGAGCATTACAGCCGGTTTTCCCCCTGCACCACAGGGCGTGACGGTGCACTGCACCATCAATCGCACCAGCCATGATGCGGAGTTCATCGAAACCATCGACGCTTTCATGGATGCCTGGCAGGAGGGATTGTCTTCAAGAGTATCGTGACTGGAAGTAGTCGGTATGGGGAGATTTTTTTACATCAGGGAGTTTCCAAAAGCCATGTCATAGGCATGGAAAAGCGTGCAGGAAACACATTATTTCTGTATGAAATCAACGAAAAAACACATCCACCGACATCAATAACAATAGACAGCAACGGAACTCACCATTCCGCCCCTTCTTTCAAGAGGGGGAGAATATAGCTGTTTCTTTAAACGTCAAAATCGTGGAACCCATGGTTCCACACCTCCTTCCGGAGGAAGTATGGCACCGGCAACGACAAGCGGATGACGTTGACGCTCCTCTCCGGAAAGGAAATACACCCAACATCGGTCGCCTTCCCCGACACACTTCCCCACCCCCCAGGCGCGCGATGAAATTCGAGGGAGGGGGGCGTGTTCTGTGCATCCCCGACGTTGG
>JADGBX010000237.1 GCA_015231265.1 Magnetococcales bacterium
ACCGTATAGTCGATGATCTCCATATCGCGACGCAAAATGCCAAAGTTGGCATCGCAGCAGAAGATAAACTCAATGCGCTTTTCGGCAAACCAGTCGATCTCCGCCTTGATGCGCTCCATATCAAAGCGCGTCACCTTGGAGAGGGTTGCCGAGCCCCAGTCGCAGAAGGTGCCGATTCGGTGGCGCATCCATTGACGAAGGATAAATATCGGTGCGATCACTCTCCAGCGAAAGTGGACCGACTCGAACGGTGTGCCGTGATTGTGTGACAACAGATGATAGAGGAGATGACGCTCTCTGTCGGTGAAAGCATCAACACTTTCTACCCGTTTATTTGTGGTGGAGATGCGTGCTGTATTGACGATGGTTGCTTCGTCTCCCCAGGACTCTTCCAACTCGAGAAAGCCGAACGAACCAATCTGCGCTGTATAATCGGGGTTCAAGCGACAGCGGAGAGCGATTTCATCCCGTAGCTCATCGGTAGCGGTTCTCATCTGGTCCTGATCACCAGTCATGACGACGTCCTTTTCAACACAACGGTTTTTGGTGTGATTATTGAGTTGATTTTGTTGATTGTAATATCTATTTCCACATCTCGATATCATCGGAGGCGCGGTTGATGTCCGACAGTTTACCTTCCGCCACGAGAGTCTGGAAGCATTGAATCGAATTTCTTCCGTGTTGTTTTGCGTAGTAAAGGGCTCGGTCGGCTTTTTCGATCAGAGTTGCAGGCACCTCGTTTTCGTGAATATGGGCGAAGCCGATACTTGTAGTTACCTTGCCGACCCCGGGAAAGATAAAGGTCTCTATGTTTCTTCGCATTCTCTCAAAGGTGTTGAATGCTTCTTCTTCCGTCACTTCGTGCAGGATGACGATGAACTCTTCCCCACCATAGCGAAAGAGCTGATCGACAAACCGGAAGTTACGGCGCATGAGTCGGGCAAACAACACGAGTACTTCATCACCCATCAGATGTCCGTGTTGGTCATTGACCCGTTTGAAGTGGTCAATGTCGAGCATTCCCAGGCAGAACTGTTTCGTGGTTTGATCCGTCAGTCGTTTTCTGCTGTGGGAAGCGGTTTCAACCACATTCAGGATACGGTTGTTGAATACCTGTCGATTATAGAGTTTGGTGAGCGAATCTCTCTCCTTGCTGGTGATCAGGAGCGCTTGATTGCTAAAAATATCGAGAAGAAATGTGATCAACGAGGCGGAGTGTGGAGTATCACCCAACCAGTCGACTGTTAGAAACCCCATGAGATTCGATGAAGATCTGACTGGATAGACGGCTCTGGCCTGATTGGTGTCCAGACGGCTGATCGCGACCTGTTCCCCATGCTCCAGGCAGGCGGGAATGCCATCAATATCGGTGACGGGACGCATACGGCGATCTCTGTCGAGAGGATCGACAATGAACCACTTGGTGATATCGCCCCCTCCACCCTCAGCAGTCTGTACCAACTGGTAGTAGTGAACATCACGCACGGGTACCAGTTTATGAAAGTGCTGAACAAGCTGTTGTGTCAGAGAAATTTCATCCGATTGGGCTGTGATATCAACAATGGTCGTAGCCAGGAGAGGGTTGATATCGACGATTTGTGAGAGAGGGGCGTCATCCTGCATTATGAAATCGTCCTTCAACAGAGTAGGGGATGGACGTTATTGTATCTCCTGAACATGATGGAATCGTAACGTTAACATAGATTATGAACGAATGGACGGGCATTCGGCATTCACGGCAGGACGATCAATCCCGCAATTCACGTCCGGTCAGCTTCAAGAAGACATCTTCAAGGTTGGTCGGCCTGTGTAAAAGGGTATGCTTTCTTCCCTGGTAGCGCTTGAAAAGAGACTCTGTATCATCAGTATAGAAGAGAAGAGTATCAGCGACCGGTTCAATGCGGCCAGTCAGGCCATCCAGACGTTTCCTGTCCGGACGCTGGTAGGAGCCGACACGTCTAATTTCCACAACATCCGGCTCAACATGACGTTCGATCAGTTCACGGGGAGAGCCTTGATCTAAGATCCTTCCCTTGTCGAGAACCATGAGGCGGTCACAGAGTTGTGCAGCCTCTTCCATGTAGTGTGTTGTCAGCACCAGTGTGACACCGCTCTCTTTCAGTTTTCTCAACCTCTGCCAGATAAGGTGGCGTGCTTGTGGGTCGAGGCCGGTGGTTGGTTCGTCAAGAATGATCATGTCGGGACTGGCAACGAGACTTCGGGCGATCACAAGGCGTCGTTTCATGCCACCCGAGAGGGTGCGTACCTTGGTGTCTCCCCTATCCTCCAACTGGGCAAATGCCAGCATCTCCTCCATCTTATCCGTTATGACCCTGTCCGAGAGTCCAAAGTAGCGACCGTAAACCAGTAGATTCTCTGCAACAGTGAGGTCGATGTCGAGATTGTCTTCTTGTGAGACCACACCGATGCGTTGTCTCAAAGTAGGGTGTTCCGGGAACATCTTTTCACCGAACAGAGAGAGCGCTCCTCCATCAATCGGTGTCATGCCCATGACCATGCGTAAGGTGGTGGTTTTCCCCGCACCATTGGGGCCGAGGATACCGAAGCACTCTCCGGCTACTACCTGAAAATCGATGCTGCACACCGCCTTCCGGCCCTGATACCGTTTGGTCAAGCCTTCAGCGTCGAGAAGGGTTTGCATGGAAGGAGTACCTGTCCGCTGATCCTCTGTTGGAGCCGACCTAGGGCGTGTCCTCAATTAGCCCGAAACCGCGCTGGCGTGCCGCCAGCCCTTCGGGTTTGGCCTAAAAATGCACCATGCTGCGTTGTTCGTCACTCATTTGGCCGTGCCAAACAGCACTCCTCACGCCTTGCCTGCTGCATTTTTAGTCACAAACGCGGATTCGTTCTAATTGAGGACACGCCCTAAATGAGAAGGTGATTCATGCTGTTCTTGTCCGTTTTTCACAAGACCGCTTCCATGCTATCTTGCAGGGTCGATAGCCTGTCGGCAACCATTGGAAACCAGCCTACCGAGGAATGTGATCGCCATGCCACGACTTCTCACAAGCGCCCAGATGCAGGAAGCGGATCGTAAAACCATTGAGGAGCTTGGAATTCCCGGAATCGTTCTCATGGAGAATGCGGGAGCCGGAGTGGTTCGAACACTCTGGGAGAAGATGCCTGATCTGCATCGTCACAAGGTATTGGTTTTGGCGGGACGTGGCAATAATGGTGGTGATGGCTTCGTCATTGCCAGACGTCTGTTGATGGATGGTGTCAGGGTTTCCGTTCTTCTCTTCGGGCAGTGTGAACAGCTCACCGGCGATGCCAAAACCAATTGCGATATCTATACTAGACTCGATGGGCTGGTCCATGAAGTGCAGAGTGATGAAGACCTGGACATCTTCTTTGAGCGCATGCCAAGTATCGGCTTGGTAGTGGATGCAGTCTTTGGAACCGGTTTGCAGCGCCCAGTCGAAGGGATGATTGCGCAGGTACTGGAGCATGTGAACGACTCGGGTGTGTCAGTGATGGCCGTGGACATTCCATCTGGCGTCTCTTCTGATGATGGTCAGGTTATGGGGACGGCCATTCAAGCAGAATGGACAGTGACCTTTGCTGCGGAGAAGATTGGTCATCGCATGCAACCGGGGGCGTCATGGTGTGGTGAGGTGATCCAGGTGTTTATCGGTATTCCTCCCCAATATATCGATGATCTTTCCCATGCCATTGGAACCAATTTCCCTTTGGATATTGAGGTTCCTGCACGGGCTGCAGATTCCCATAAAGGACACTTCGGCCACTTGCTGATCATTGCCGGAGGACGCGGCAAGGCAGGCGCTGCGATTCTGGCAACAGAAAGCGCTCTGCGCAGTGGCCCGGGTTTGGTAACGACGGCCAGTCCAAAATCGGTTCAGAAACAGATCGCTTGCCAGTTGGTAGAGGCGATGACCTATCCACTTCCTGAAGATGATGACGGTTTGTGGGATGACGAGGCGGTGGAAGCGCTGGCGGAATCGGGAATCACACCGACTGCGTTGGCTATCGGCCCAGGGTTGGGGGTGACACGCGATGGTGTGGTCTCTTTGGGGGAGATTCTTGAACGCCACCCCGACCTGCCCATGGTACTGGATGCCGATGCTTTAAACATTCTGGCCATGGAACCGGCTATGCTGACCGGGCTTGATGATGAACGTACAGCGCCTCTCGCCATTTCACCGCACCCTGGTGAAATGGCTCGTTTGACTGGACTCTCCACGGAAGAGATCCAGAATGATCGCCTCGGTGTCGCAATTGGAGCTGCAACGGAGTGGGGGGTGTGGATTGTCTTGAAGGGGGCCGGGACCATTATCGCCGCACCCGATGGTCGGGCTTGGATCAACGATACCGGGAATGTGGCGCTTGCCTCAGGAGGGAGTGGAGATCTGCTCACTGGCCTGATTGGTGGATTATTGGCGCAGGGGTGGGAGATGGAGTCGGCATTAAGAGCGGCAGTCTGGCTGCATGGATCAGCAGCAGATGCCATTGCGGCAGAGAATGGCCCCATCGGTGTCATGGCATCCGACCTGCTGCCTCTCATTCAGAAACTTCGCAATGAACTGTAAGGCGGAGAGTCGGACTATGATGGATTATCGCCGTTTCGGCAAAACAGATCTGACCATCTCTGCCTTTACACTCGGTACCATGCGCTTTCTGCATGGATGGGACAAACCCTGTGAAGAGCTGCCTGATGACAGTCTTGAGAATTGTCATGATGTGGTCAAGACAGCACTGGACGCTGGTATTACTCTGCTGGAGACAGCAAAAGGGTACTGTAAAAGCGAATATCTCTTGGGCCGGATTCTACCCACTCTGGATACGCCTCGGGATCACTACCACATCATGACCAAATCTCCACCGAGAGAGACCGCCGGTGAG
>JADGBX010000238.1 GCA_015231265.1 Magnetococcales bacterium
TTTATGGATACCATCGTCGAACAGGTCCGGATCGAGGGGGTACTCTCGCGCCACATCGACAAAGGGGAGGGAGTGGGCCTCCGTATACGCCTTGAAAACACGATTCTGGAAATCGCTCAACCGCTTGAGGTCACCGTAGCGCAGCGGCCAGGTCATGTCGGAGCCGTTGAGATACCAGTGGATCGCCCGATGCTGCGGGGCCTGCAGCGTCATCCCCTCTTCAGCCAACCAGATGAACGAAGAGACGGCAAACGTTGCGCCAATACCCTGCAACGCCTCCTTGATGTGATCCAAATCACCGATGATCCGAGGGAGATCCAAGGGCAGATCCGGGTTGTCCACATCGGGTTTACGCTCATTCACACTGGCCGGAAAGTTCAACGTGTAGTCCGGTTTGTTGGACTCCTTCAGCGCTCGACTCGACGTATCGACCTGCAACATGGCGATGCGCTTGGCCAAGACGGAGTAGGCAAAGATCCCCTTGCGGTGGAGAATGGCGTTTTCGACGGTGAACTTATACTTCAGGGCGAAGTATTTCTTAACAGGATTCTGGAACTCCAAAAGATCGTGAAAAGCGAGGAAAAACTGATTGGCCCCTTCCATGTAGAGAACCAGATCCGGCCTGAGCGGAAGCAGCTCCTGAGAGACCACCTGGGCCATCTCCCACGATTTGAACGCCTCTCGGGCCGTGTTCACCACCTCGAACTGAACATCCAACCCTTTGGACTCCGCCCAACGATTGAAATAGAAGGTCGTATACTCCGGCCAGGAGTAACTCTTGCTTGAAGAAGAGACCGTCGTCGATCCTCCCAGAAAAGCAAGCCGGATAACGTTTGCCCCTTTTCGAAGGGAGAGATCAGGACCGCGGTAGCCGTAGTTATTGGTCACGAACCCTTCATTTTCCAGCGAGTTCTCTGCTCTGGGATCATTGGGAAAGAGACGGTAACGGGGGGCCGTCACCTCGGAACCGGGATCGAACACATAGAAGTGGCTCGGAAAACGGTCATAATAACGTTTTTCAAAATTGATATTGCGGGTCTGGGAATAGGTCTGTCTCACAAAGTTGCGATTCCAGATGCGCCGGTACATCTTTCCCAGAACATGCCCGCCCTGGAGCTGTGACATGTCCCTATCCAACTGCTCCAAGGAGGGTTTGCGTTGCGGCGGCGGAAGAGACTGATTAAACCATGTGCGATCAACCCCTTCCGGAACATCAAGCTGCTCCAGAAAGGTATGAAGGCGCTGGTGGACCCCTCCTCTTTCAGCCTCTCCATGCGCCGTTGTTCCGTCAGGGTCGTGCGTCTGAATCGCGTGTAAACGAACACGAAACAGCGCATACCCCTCCAAATATCGCAACACCAGCTCGCCAAAAAAGAGGCTGATCACGACGGAGATCACAACCAGCGAGAGATTGAGTAGGGATCGTTTGACGATTTGGCGCATATCGATAGGTGTTATGGAAAAAGTGTTCTGCAGTGCAGACAGTGCACACGCATCTCATTGTTCAGTTAAGTCAACCACTTAACTTGATTAACCAAACCACACTCACTGATACTGAGCACGCGCTGAAATGGGCGTGAGAAACCGCGACGCCCGTTCCACTGCCACCCTCTTGCGATTGACCCTCAGCCAGTTGCGAAGGGCTGCCAGAGTTTCCGGATAGGGGTGGCCGATACCGATGGCACCACTCTGTTGCCGGGCGCGCGTGATCAGTTCATTCAGTTTGGTCGTGATTTTGCCGACATCTCGGACATTGTCCAGAAACACATCCCGCCGCGCGGTGGGAATGCGGTTGGCGATGGCCTGGGACTCTGCCACCGTCTCCTTACTGGTACGACTGTCGATGAAGTAGAGCCGACGCTGGGCCAGGACCGACATCACCGCCTGCATGCCCGGTCGGCTGGCTGTGAACATCGACCCCATGTGATTGTTGATGCCCACCACCTCCGGGAAGAGGTCCAGATTGGCTCTCAGAACCGACTGAATCCTCTGCTCGTTCATACTGGTTACAAGAGCTGCCGGTCCCATGCGATGACGGAACGGTCCCGTGGGCTCCATGGGTTGGTGCAGAATGATCTCCTTGTCCATGCGCTTGGCGATATCGACCACCTGGCGGGAGTAGGGACCATCGGGCAGCACCGCCAGTGTGATATCGGCAGGCAGATTGGCCATCGCTTTGGAGAGGGCAGCGTTGTGCCCCAGATCATCGATGATGATCGCCAGATGAACGAGCCCGTCGTTAGGCGCAACAGGCGTCTCCTTCTGTGGCGTTTCAGGCGGAAGAGAGGGGGTTGTGGAGATGTGACCACTCCCTTCATCCACACCCAGTGTGGGGAATGACTCTTCGTAGGTGAAGGGCGTCTCTCCCGGCTGCACCACCGGCTCCTCTTTGGCGAGAAGCGATGGGGGGGTGGACTCGCCAGTGGCAGGAGAGTATGTCGGCTGCCGAGAGTGAGCATCAACCACACTGTCAACGTGAGGCTGAGGGCTACCGTGATCGGGAGAAGGCGGGCTGCTCCGATCGTCCCGATCTACGGATGATCCCGAGGCGTTCTCCTCGCCGCCGTCCTTGGACCACTCGCCATCATCCCGATCCTGCAGATCGCCAAGAGAGAGAAGAAGACTGTCCTTTCCGGCTTCGGGAGCATAGCTCTCCATGCCGTCTTCATCCCCCATCAACGTCAAAGGAGCGTACTCGACGGCACCATTGCTGCCATCGTCGGCACCATCCCTGACCAGCGTGCGAATCTGTGTGTGATCCTGCCCCTGTTTCAGGGAAGAGGAGGGAGGAACGGATTCGACGGACGCTGAAGAGGCGATGGAAACCCTCTCCGGATGTGCGGCAGACTCCTCCGAATCTCCTTGATCGGAAGCAGTGGCAAACCAGTAGGCCATGCCCAGGACAGCCAACAGCAGCACAGCAACCAACAATCCCTGGGGAGGCGAAGGGCGTTTGGAGGGCGACCCTTCTGGTTCCGAGCCGGCATCGTCCGTCTCAGCATCCCGGTTTGTATTGGAATCCTCTTCTGACAAGGGTCCGGCTCCATGGTCGATCTTATAGAAGGGCTTTACCGGCGACGCTTCCAGGCATCGATCGGAAAGAGATGCAACGGCAAAGCATAACCTTGCCACACCTTACGAGCAAAGGGGAAAGGGGATGCCTACAGGAAAAGGTTGTATCGACCAGTCACTGGATCTCTTTCCAACGCCAGCACATACCTTCACAATACCAATGGATATCTTAAATGGGAGACGTGACGAATGGGCAGTAACAACGGCAGCACCCCGGGGTTCGACCCGGCATCGGTTCTGATCATCGGAGGCGGCATTTCAGGGCTGGCGACCGCCTGGTTTCTCCACCAGCACGGGGTGAAGGTGACTGTTCTGGAGTCCAGAAAGAGCGTGGGAGGAGCCCTTCTCACCAGCCGCAGCGACCACTGGCTGGTAGAACACGGCCCCAACTCCACGCTTCAGAAACCGGGACGTCCTGAGGATGCCCTGGGGCGTCTTGTCGAGCAACTCGGTCTTGAAGAGCGCCTCCTCACCGCCAATGAATCGGCCAACATCCGTTACGTGGTGCGCGATGGTCGTCTTCAAGCTCTGCCCACATCCCCTCCCGCTTTTCTCAAGACGCCGGTCTTCTCCTGGCGGGCAAAACTGCGTCTTCTGGCGGAACCGTTCATCAAACCGGGGCGTGAAGAGGAGAGCATCGCCACATTTGTCCGTCGGCGGTTGGGAGAGGAGTTTCTCAACTACGCCATCGAACCGTTCATCTCCGGCGTCTATGCCGGCAACCCGCGGGAACTCTCCGTGCGGGCCGCTGTTCCCAGAATTCATGAACTGGAGCAGAATCATGGTTCTCTGATTCGTGGCGCCATGGCTCTGGGCAAAGCGCACAAACAGACCGGCATGCCCAAAGGGCGCATGATCTCCTTCAAGGAGGGGCTTGAAGAGTTGCCACGGGCGATCGTCAAGGCGCTTCCGGAGGGGAGCGTCAGAACCGGCACACTCGTCACCGGGGTACAGCCCGACCCCTCCGGAGGTTGGCGGGTGACCTGGAAGGAGAGCCACTCCCATACCGAAGGCTCCCACCGGGCCGGCCGTGTCGTTCTGGCGGTTCCTGCCCCGGCTGCGGCGGGCATGGTGCGCGATCTCTCGGCCACCGCCTCCCGCCTGCTGGGAGAGATCCCCTACGCCCCCATCGTCTCCATGGCGTTGGGGTTCGAACGCTCGGCCATTCGTCACACCCTCAACGGCTTCGGATTTCTGATCCCCCGCAAGGAGGGGATCCGTACCCTGGGTGCCCTCTTCTCAAGCACCCTCTTCCCGGGACGTTCCGACGACCGGCACGCCCTGATCACCGCCTTTATCGGCGGCAGTATGGACGCGTCGATTCTCGACGACGACGACACCTTGCTCGTGCGTCAGGTCCGGCGCGATCTGGACCGCTGCCTGGGCATCGACGCTCCCCCCTCCTTCATCCGGATCACCCGCTATACCAGTGCCATTCCCCAGTACACCATGGGTCATCTGGAACGGATCCGGGCGCTGGATAGCGCGCTGGCGGAGACGCCGGGACTCACCTTCCGCTGCAACTGGCGCGAGGGGATCTCCATGGCCGACTGTGTCAAGAATGCCGAGGCAACCGCCGATGCATTGATGGAGTGATGGCAAAGAGAAGTCGGGAATATTGTCGTTCCAACTTAAATCTGTACACTGGCGATCTTCTTTTCTCAAAGAGATCTGGAACGCTCACGTCAAAAAGCCACACCCTGGAACCCATGGTTCCAAACCTCCTTCAGGGAAATGGTATGGCAAAGGCAAGACGAGAGAATGACGTT
>JADGBX010000239.1 GCA_015231265.1 Magnetococcales bacterium
CCTCAAACTCCACCAGGGGCCCCGACCCCTGGACCCGAGGTAGTAAAGGATTTAACACCTGACCGGCCACGGATAAACACCTGACCGGCCACGGATTTAACACCTGACCGGCCACGGATTTCCTACCACCTCAGCGCTGAACGATACTGCGCGTCCGAATGGCCCGCGCCTTGAAAGTGGTCTTGCGGTAAACATGATCCGCCACGAACTGAGCATCAGCATCCTTACTGAACGGACCAACCTGAACATGAATGTAAGGACGACCCTTCTTCATGTTCTGCTTCAAACGAACCGGAATGCCATGCCCCGCCAAAATGCGCTGAATCCGCCCGGCGTTGATCATGTCGGTGTAGGAACCGACGAATACCAAATAGTGACCGGGCTGCACACGAGGATAACCACGCGGCAACTTGCTCCAATCAGCGGGGGTGGTGGTGACCGAGTGGTCGGCTCCGGCACTGGCGATGCGCGGCGTACCGGCAATGCCACTGGAGACGGCGCGAACCGTTCCGGGGCGCGGTGTGCTCACCGGCGCCTGCCCCACCAGGAAGGGGGCGGAATGACCGGCAGAAGCAGCCACGGCGGGCCGACTCACAGGTGCTTGACGACGGGCGACGGCGGTTGCAGGCGCGGCACCGGGCACCACTTCACGAATCACCTTCACCGGATAGCTGGTGCGACGCTTGATGGTTGCTTCGACCTGTAACGCCTCCTGCTCGTTGCCGTAAGGACCGGCCTGAACCCGGTTGAAGGTGCGGCCATTGACGGTCGTGGTCACCACACGAGCGAACACACCGTTCTCCGCCAACTGCTGCTGCACACGCTCGGCGTTTCTCCGCGAAGAGAAGGAGCCGGAGAGCACCGTGAAACGGGTACCGGCTGCCGAAACGGCACCATTCACCGCAGCCGTTGTAGAGGGCGGCGGTGTCTGAGGGGAGAGGCTCTGAACCGGAGCGCGGGCTGCGACCGGTTCGCTTCGGGTCGGAATCGCAGGCGCAGTGCGCGCAGCTGCTGCCGGAGGGCTGACCACCGGCGTTGACGATGCGGTGCTGCTGCGATCGGCCATGTCATCCAGAGAGGCGACCGAAAGTGAGGAACCACCGGTTCCCCAGAGAGAGCCTCCACCACCCCACTCGGGGGCGGCATCGGTGACCAGAATGCGCGGCGTCTGACGGGTGGTGCGCTCTACCGAAGCGATCAACGCCCGCGCCTCCGCCTCACTGCCGAAGGGCCCGACCTGCACCCGATTGATCACCCTGCCCTGCTCTCGAACCCGCTTGACGAAGACCGGCGCACCGATCCCCTCCAGCTTTTTACGGATATCAAAGGCACTATCCGGATTCTTATAAGTACCCGCCAGAATCATATACCCCTTGCCCGCCATCGGCTTGCTGCCCATGGTCGCCGCCACGGCCAGAGGTCGAATGTTGGGGGGCTGAATCGGGCGGTGGTTGCTTGTCTTGCTGCTACCGGCGTCGGCGACCGTTTTCAGAGGCTCGGACGAGCCGGAACGGCTGGCGGAATCGGAGGAGCGTCCACCCACACCGGAACGGCTCGACGTGCGCGCCGGAGCTGTGGCCGTAGTGGAACGCGTGCGACGCACGGGAAGCGCGGCAATGTTGGGAATGGCAGGCGCTTTGCCCACGGGAACCCACCCGGATCCGGAAGAGTCGTCGTCCTCACCGGCCGAGCCGCTCGACGCCGTATCGGCGCCCCAAGCGTCCGCACCACCACTGCCATCCACCACCTCTGTCTCGGTGATGCCCGGCACCGGCAGCGCCACCGACACCTGACGAATGCTCTCGGTGGGAATGCCCTGCTCCTCCAACATGGTGGCATACACGGCACCACTCAGAATCACCCCGGCGGCCCCGATCGCCATGCCGTGTTGACGCAGAATCTCCAGCGGCGAACGGCGCGGTGCTTTCTCGTCGTGACCCTCCTCAAAGTCGTCGTCGAAATCATCGTCGAAATCGTCTTCATTACGCTGGGTTACATGCTCTTTTTCATCGAGATAGGCGTCATCGAAGAAGGCATCACTGGTGCCGAATGCACCCAGGCTGGCATCCACGGTGGTGGCCGAGGACTCCATGGGGGCGTCGTCAAAGCTGGGTTCGTCCTGATGAGCCACGCGGGCCATCGCCTCTTCCAGCTCGGCGTTCAGCTCCATGTCCAGAGCCATGTTCAGCGCCGGTTCATCCAACGCCCGATCCTGTTCAAGAGGCTCTTCGGCGCGGCGCTCCAGGGGCTGTTCCGCACCCTGCTCTCTCGGCATGGTGGCGGCGTCCATCGCCTGTTCCGATGAAAGCTCCATACCCTGTTCCGGCGAAAGCTCCATAACTGGCTCGACGGCGTGCTCCATCGCGGGCTCAGCGGTACGTGCCTGAACCGATGCCTTACCGTTCTCCATCACAGGCTCGACGCTCTGCTCCTGAACCGGCGCCTTGTCACTCTCCATTGCAAGATCCAAAGGCGCACCCAGGTCGAGGATATCCTCCATGTCGTGGTCGGCATCAAACGCCGGATCCAAGGTGTGCTCACGCGCCTGCTGCTGCACCGGCTGCGTGCCGCGTCGGGAGGGACGCCGCTTCTTGCGCCGTTTCCGGCTCTGCTCCGCCTTCTTCTCCTTACGCTCCGAGCGCTCCGCCAGAAGCTGGCCCACATAGCTGTTGCGACCCATGCTGCTGAAGAGATCCCCCACCTTGCTGCTCAGGGCATCAAACCGCTGCTGCGTCGTCGCAAGTCGTTCACGCAGAGAACCGGGGCCGTCAGGATCCCGATACTCGGGAGTCAGAATTCCGTCGGCAGCGGCGGTGTCACCGTTCATGAATTGACGAACTCGACTCCCCATGCCCATGGCGTCGAATCCCACCGCGCCCCCGTGGCTCTGAACATCCAGGGCCATGGCGCCGTCCGGTCCCACCTGCGGCTCCATCTCAAGACCTGGAACCAACTGATTAGGCATAATATTTCTGGCTGAGGCAGCGCGCTTTCTCCGCGATTCCAATTCCGCTGGAGACAGTCGGCGATTGTTGCTCCGCCGGGTTGCCTGAAGGGTGCGCAATTGATCAAAGAGCTTGCTCATGGAGCTGTTTCCTACTGTTACAAGGAGGCCCACCGTGGGCGTCCGGGTCATTTTGACATAACTCATCTTTCGCTACTGGCTGAATGGAAGCAATCGCTGTGCCAGGAAATATGTAAAATGCCGGAATTATCCTCTCTCCCCCGAGCGCGCGCCGACTCTTATGGTCAAATCCCTCCCTTTGGCCGACGCTTCCCTACCAACCCTTTATGGAAATAGCATTTATGACAATTTCGTCATAAATATCATTATTATTTCTCACTTAATAGGCAGAAGAAATGCACAACTCTTCATTATGATCATGTGTTTACACTGACATAATAGATGTTTCTTATTGGCATATAGAGAATTTATTATCTTTACTGCACCCTTAACAAAACCCAACATGTATGAGATGTGAAAAATATATTTAAACCAATATGATATTTAAAGCATTACGTATAAGAGTGCTTTAATAATTCAGGGGATGGATCGTGGTCAGGCATTTTGATACGGATGCGCTCTCGAAAGAGCGTCTCATAGAGATCCAGTCAGTCTCTCAGCTTGGGGCGTGGGACTGGCACATCGACACCGACGAACTGTTCTGGTCGTCGGAGGTGTTCTCCATCTTCGGCATTACCGAAGAGCAGTTCGGTGAGAACTACAGCTCCTTTCTGGAGCTGGTCCACCCCGACGATGTGGACGAGGTGAAAGAGGCGGTCAACGAGTGCCGACAAGATGGCACCCCCTACCGCCTTGAACACCGGGTGAAGCGCCCGGACGGCACGATTCGTTTCGTTCTTGAGCGGGGGCGTCTGGTGCAGCATGAAGATGGCCCGCACATGATCGGCACGGTGATGGACGTCTCCGATGTCAAATGGGCGGTCATGGCCAGCAAGCGGCGCATGCAGCGGGAAAAGTCGATCAACAAAATCACCGGTCTCCTCCTGGAAAACAACGATCTCGGCGTGATCATGCGCAAGGCGTTGGAGATCATCTTCCAGTTAAAGTGGTTGGATATCCACCATCGCGGCACCATCTTTACCGCCGATCCCGAGAATCGCCGTCTCGACATGGTGGCCCAGATCGGCCTGGACACCTCCCCTGTTCTGCCCAACTGCCGTTCCATCGAGTATGGCTACTGTTTCTGTGGTCGCGTTGCCGCCGGGGAGGAGGATCTCTTCGTCGCCTCCGAGAGCCACCCTCACAACGGCCACGACTTCCATTTCGAAGAGATGACCGATCACGGCCACATCATCCTCAAGATCAAAAAGGAAGAGACCCTTCTCGGCATTCTCAATCTCTACACCGGCCCTCACGAGTCCATCGATCAGCAGGATCTCGACTTTCTCCAGTCGGTGGCCAATACGCTGGCGGGCATCATCGAGATCAAGCGTATGGAGAAGGAGCTGCGTCAGGAGGCGATCCACTTCAAGAACAAGTCCCTGCTCGACGCGCTCACCGGTCTGCCCAACCGTGCTCACCTGGATGAGACGATCATTCAGGTGCATGCCGATGCCGTCACTCGGGAGACGCCCTACTCCATTCTCTACATCGATCTCAACGATTTCAAAACCGTCAACGACACCATCGGCCATGATGCCGGCGATCACATTCTGGTCACCTTCGCCGCCATCATGAAGGCTACCTTCCGTCAGGATGATCTCTGCTGCCGTATCGGTGGTGATGAGTTCGTCGTTCTTCTTCCTGGTGCCAAGAAGAAGAGCGCCGT
>JADGBX010000023.1 GCA_015231265.1 Magnetococcales bacterium
CCCAGAACTGCTGACTCATAGCTCCAGTCGAATTGGTAAACAGATCCGGGCTCGAAATAGAGTGGAACGAACACCGTCCCCGGATTGTGCCCTTTCTCATCGCGCCAGGCCTTCACAAACCGGCGAACGCTGTCATAGGCCCCCTGATACCCTTCACGTACCAAATCCTCATAGATCAGCTTGGCAGCCAGGCGCTTCTTGCGTTGACGCGGCCAGTCCTCTTCAAGAATCTGTTCCAATCGTTCAATAAACGGTCCCAGTTGCGGCCTGGGCTGATGACTACGTTGATACACAAACGCTTCCGGACCACTCTTCAGAGCCTTCCTGACCGTATTGCGCGACACCCCACGTTCACGGCTGATCTGCTTGATCGACTTGTGATGGACCTTGCGATCCCTTCGGATTTTCGCTCTCGTTTCCAATGTCAGCATCCTCTGTTTTCCTCATGTCAGTAACAGCCATGAGGGCATCATACAGAGGGGTCAATATTGAACGCCGATTTGCCCTCAAAAGGGGTCATTATTAGACGCAGATTAACATCAGGAGAACGGAGATGAAAGAATCACACGATGATGACACTATGAAAACAGTGCTCAAAATCGATGTTTGGAAAGTCGCGATTGAACTGGCAAAAGCGAGCGGTCGTCCGCTTGAAGAAGAGGTTATTTACGTTTGGAAAGCATGTAGATGGTTGGGCGCACAGCGTTATCCAAGGGTAGAGGAAGAACCCCCACCCTTGGTTGGATCTGATCAGCTCCCGCCACCGCCTCCGTTTCCCTGATCCGGTGTCAGTCGGCAGTTAGGTTGGCACCAGGGGAAGTCGGATGTTATCCGGGATTTTGTGGGATATTCCGGGAAATTGTGGGATGGGTGGTGCCAAGTGGCGTGCAAATGGTTTTTCGGGGATTTCGCGGGAAGGCGGAGAGATTTGCAGCTGAGTTGGCACCAGTTGTGGGAATTATCAGATAGAATGCGGTGAGATCTGCAAGGTGTGATGCAGGGCTAGCGTAGTGCCAGGGAGGATGCGCTCTTGGTGGGGAATACGTTGATCTTTGGGGAATTGTGGGGCATTGACTGAAGAGGCGGCAGAGTGTGGGGAGGGCCGCTGGTGGTGTTGATGATGCTGTCGAACGGGCTATGTCAACATCCGAGTTCCGGTGGTGAACTTGGATGATGTGGCATCCTGGTGGTTTATTGCATCCAAGTTAGACGCAACGCGTTGTTTTTATGTCTATTGAAAGAGTGAGTGCGAGCCGATTTAGCCGTTTTGAACTTGGATGCTCTGTACATGTGTCGTTCGTGTAATGAGGCTATCGAACTTGGATGCTCATGCCGCCCTTGTCGGGTCTGGAACTTGGATGCTGTTGCCGTTATTCCACTTCCAAACCTGGATGCTGTGAGCGGTACGGGTCACCAGGCAGACGTGTCCGTGTTCATCAGGCTACCTCAGGATGCTGCCTCCCCCTAACACAAGCTCGGAACCTGGATGCTTATCCCGGTTGCGCCACTGTCGAACCTGGATGCTCCGCCATGCCGGGCCACGGTCCGCGCGCTACACCTCCTCCGGATCATCCTCTGCTCCCTGAGATTCATCTGCCGGTTCCAGTGTCTGGAGCAGCTCCACAATGGGCGTGAGAAGGTCATGATCCGGCGCCTCTTCCATCTGTTGGCAGCAGCGCAGGTAGGTACCGACCATCGCCTGCATCCACTGTGCATGTGCCCGAGGGTGCTGGAGAAAGAACGGGCTCAGCGTACGCACCGCCTCTTGGATTGCAGTGAGGGCTTCATCGTGGCGTTCAAAGTGACTCAAACAACCCGACCGGATAGCCAAGCTCCCTGCCAGATCGGGCAGAAAAGCCTCGGGTCGATCCTCACTGAGCTCTTTTCGGATCCGCACCGACTCGTCTATAGAAGTGAGGGCCTCTTCATGGCGACCCAAAGCACTCAACCTGATGGATTGATTGTTGAGACTCATAGCCAGATCGGGAAGAAAAGCATCCGATCGACTCTCACTGAGCGCACCATAGATCCGCACCGACTCGTCAATCGCAGTGAGCGCCTCTTCATGGCGGCCCAACGCACTCAAGCAGTTGGATTGATTGTTGAGACTCATAGCCAGATCGGGAAGAAAAGTCTCGGGTCGATCCTCACTGAGCGCTCTTCGGATCCGCACCGCCTCGTCTACCGCAGTCAGCGCCTTCTTGTGGCGACCCAACGCGCTCAACTCACCTGATTGATTGCTGAGACTCATTGCCAGATCGGGCAGAAAAGCCTCCGGTCGACTCTCACTGAGCGCACCATAGATCCGCACCGCCTCGTCTACCGCAGTCAGCGCCTCCTTGCGGCGACCCAACGCGCTCAACATGGCGGATTGATTGTTGAGACTGGCTGCCAATAGTGCAGCCTGCGGGTGCGCACCATCGCCCGCGCCCAATTCCCTCAATGCGTCACCGATATACCGGTTAACCTGCTCACTCATGCCGACCAGAGTGGTGCTATCCTTCGGCAGGGAGTTGGCCAGCTCCATGGCCAGCTCCAGAGTCAGATTCTCTCCCTGGATGAGGTGGGAGAGCCAGTAGAGGGGCAGGTGATGGCCGATGTGGATGAAGTCCTGGATGCAGCGCCCCGCCATCGCGGTCACCGGGCCGGGTCTCTGCTGAAAGGTGCGCTCGAACAGCGCGGTGGAGTGGGTAGTCTGCTCTGCTGAGGGAGGCGGTGGGGTGGTGCCGTTGCCATCCTCCCCGGACGGCCCCAGAGCACGGAGCACGAAAGCCTCACCGATGATGTCGGGCAGAATGGTGCCGACACTCTCCCCCGTACCCGGTAGAGCCTGACGCAGCGCGCTCCACAGAGTGAGAACCGCCTCGTCATCCTCACCACGATAACCCAGCGCCTTGCGTTCGCGATGGGCCGCTTCGATAAAGTCCGCGCGATCCAGACCACCGCAGAGCGTCGTGCAGACCGCCATGTGACTCAGCAGCTCCTGATCGAGGCCAGCCTGGGGAGCGATACGACGGATGCGCCGCTCCTCCCGCCCGGCCATGGTCCAGGCGAGATCGATTCGCCCCAGCGAGAGTATGCCGGCCGTACCATGCGCCACCGAGAGCAGCCCGGCCATCTTGATGAAGAGCGGGTCGCCTCCCCATTGTACCTGGCCCAACCGGGTCTCGATCCGTGCCATCTCCTCTTCCGGTACCGGTTTCCCATCACAGGCCGTGCGCATGGCGAGAAAGAGCTGTAGGCGAATGGTGCTGTTGTCGCCGATGGGCAGTGGAGGAACGGGCACCGGCTGCGGGGGATCGAGCAGGTTGTGCCGCTCATCATCACCACCACCGAACGCCGTGTTCCACCAGCCGCGCCCAAGATCCGCAACCCGCTCCAACAGCAGGATGCGCAGGGGATAGCGGGGGGCAGGCGGGCGCTCTATCAGCGCCTGGAAGAGACGATTGAGCCCCGAGGCGTGTTCGGCGGCATAGTCGATGATCATCAGAGTCGGTTGCTGCCACTCCCAGTCGGCCAGAGCAGAGTCGTCAGCAAAGAACTTGGCCGCTCGCCTGCTGCGGAGAAAGCCCGCATCCCACCTGTCCCCCTCGGAAACGGTGGCCGCATGATGATATAGCTCCACCGCCAGTCGAGTCTTGCCCACCCCGGCGCCGCCGGTCAGCACCCTGATGGAGATATCCTGCCCATGCACTCTTTTGGCGGGGGTCTCCAGCCAGTCGATGAGGGCCTGTTTCTCGGCATCCCGCCCCATCAGGGGGAGAAAACGGGTCTTGGGATCGAGCCGATCCCGATCTTCGGTGACTTTTCGGTTATCCAGCGGCGGGCGGTAGAGAAGAGTGTCTTGAGGGGCCTTTACACGGAGAGTGCGGCGGTAGGAAACCCTGTGTTGAGGGGGTGTTTCCTCGGAAACGCGAACACAGCGGAAACCTAACTTAGTCCGGACATCAGGTTCACTTCCATCGCGGCAAGAAGAGCGGACTGCAAAGGCGGGACTGTACCATGAGCCGCCACGCACGACACGCTCAATGTCCAATATGGTCAATTGTTTATCATGCCAGACGCTTCCATCTTGTGGTACACCATCATAGTCCTCATGCCAGGGATCTTCGCACCACTCCCACACATTGCCGTGCATCTCGTGGAGTCCCCAAGGATTGGCCGGCAGGCTGGCTACAGGAACTGTCTGTTCTCGATATCTGTCTTTAGAGTTCCTGAGATAAGGATATTTACCATCATAGTTTATCTGATCAGGGTCAACCATCTCTCCGAAGCTGAACGGGGTGGTGGTCCCTGCTCGACACGCGTACTCCCACTGCGCCTCGCTGGGCAGGCTCAGATTGAGGCCGGGCAGCATGCCGTTGAGCGTGGTGATGAACACCTGGGCATCATACCAGTTCACGTTCTCCACCGGACGGTCTGCCCCTTTAAAACTGCTGGGATTGTTCCCCGTCACAGCTTTCCATAGTGCTTGGGTGCAGGCAGTATCGAATATCCAAAACCCCTGTTTGAACACAACCTCATGCTGAGGGCCTTCTACTCCCGATCGTTTTGGTTCATCCTTCGGTGATCCCATCAGGAAAGAGCCCGACGGAATCCAGCGCAGCTTCTGGGTCACCTGATACAGCTCGGGATTGAGCGGGGTCTCGGAGGAGGGGTCGGGTCGGGGACCATCCACCGTGAAGGTGATAAACACCCCGTAACGATCCCGTCCCCAGCCACTGGCCCATAACGGCAGATCTCCCCGAGAGAGGGTGCGGCGCAGGGCGTCGAAGCCCGAGTCGGTGCCGAGAGTGGCGTCTCCTTCGGGTTGGGTACTCATGGGTGAACCGCTTTGACGTGTCGTATAATCATGCTCTCATTGCACCAATAGGGTAGAAAATCTCCAATACCCCATGTGAATATGTAATAAACTGATGACGGATTGGGGTTTCCCGGTCGACGGAGGGGTGATGCCGAATGTGGCGGCGTCCCTCTGTATATTCTTCGGCTCATGGAAACACCCATGAAAACGGGCAGGGTCACGACTCCTCCCCGTTAATACAACGAAAGCCGACATTGAACAGCGTGCTTCCGGCAACGCGTCGGAAACGACAGGCTGAGCGGAGGCGCCGTGCATCCCCGATCCAGGATCCGCCTCGAACGATGCGTTCGACCTCATCGGGCTTGAAACCCTGTGTGAGTGTCTCAATATCGTTCCAGGGTGCCTCATGCTCGGGCGCAGCCTCATAGTCGAAATGCCAGAGATCGGCACACCACTCCCACACATTGCCCAACATGTCGTAAAGCCCAAAGGGGTTGGCCGCTTTCCGTGCGACGGGGTGGGTTCCGGCAAGGGTGTGTTGATGTTGTCTCTCCGGCCACTCGGCAGAGACCGTCCCCCTCTCCAGAGTGTAGTCGACGCCGCTGTTGCCGCCGTACCAGGAGACCGGATCCAGAGCCGGGGCGTTGTTGGCACCGAGAATCGCCATCGCTCCGGAGGGAATGGCCGTCGTGGTACCCGCGCGGCAGGCGTACTCCCACTGCGCCTCGCTGGGCAGGCGCAGGGTGAGACCGGGCCGCAGTCTGTTGAGGCGAGAGAGAAAGGCGTGGGCGGTGAACCAGCTCACACTCTCCACCGGTCGGTCGGGGGAGCGGAAGCGGCTGGGATTCTCTCCCGTCACTGCTTCGTAGAGCTCCTGGGTCACCGGGGTATCGAAGATCCAGTACCCTTTCTCGATGGTCACCGGGTGCCGCGGACCTTCATCGTCATAGCGCCCCGGCTCGTCCTCCGGCGAGCCCATCTCGAACTGCCCCGGCGGTATCCAGCGCAGCCGCTGCACCACCGGCTCGCCCTGGCCGGTGATGGGAGAGAGATGGATCTCGGTCCAGAGGCCGTAGCGGTCGCAGCCGTGGGCATCGGCCCAGGGCCAGAGGCGATCTTCCGACCGGTGGCGTACCAGCGTGAGCCACTCCACGTCGCTCTCCATGAGGATCTCTGCGTTTCGTGGCAGCGCAAGAGAGTGCTGCCCCCCTCCACCCTCCTCCGGAGAGAGCGTGCCCACGAGGGAACTGAGAGAGGGCGCCTCGTCACTCCTCGACAGCGCGGACTCTCCCTCTTCTCCTGCGATGCGGGGTGCCAGGACGCAGCGGAACCCTTGAAACTGGTGGCGCTTGTGCGCTGCGTAGGCGTTGCGGTGGGCGGAACGCACGAAACGGGCATCGTTGACCCAGGATCCACCGCGCACCACATGGACGCGACCCACCCCGCGCTCCGGCCACTCCACCCAGGGTGAACCATCCACGGGGGCGTCGTGATAGTCGTCGTGCCAGTGATCCTCGCACCACTCCCGGACGTTGCCGTGCATCTCAAAGAGTCCCCGGGGGTTGGCGGGCAGGCTGGCCACCGGCACCGTCTCCTGTCGCACCACCCCTTTGGGACCACTGCCATAGGGGAAATTGCCGTCGTAGTTCACCTGATCGGTGGTGATGGTGTCGCCGAAGCTGAACGGGGTGGTGGTGCCGGCGCGGCAGGCGTACTCCCATTGAGATTCACTGGGCAGGCTCAGAGTGAGACCGGGCAGCAGGGCGTTGAGCTGGCTGATGAACGCCTGGGCCTGGTGCCAGGAGACACTCTCCACCGGTCGATCCGGTCCTTTGAACCGACTGGGATTCTTTCCCGTCACCGCCTGGTAGAGCAGTTGAGTGACCGCCGTGTCGAAGATCCAGAACCCTTTTTTGAAGGTGACTTCGTGCTGCGGACCCTCCCGTGGCAGGCGTCCCGCCTCCTCCTCCGGCGACCCCATGTGAAACGATCCCGCCGGGATCCAGCGCATGCGTTGAGTAACCGGCTCGCTATCCCCTTCGGACATCACACTGAACGTCAACCACGCCCCGTAGTGATCCCAGCCCCGCTCCGTGACCCAAGAGGGGAGCGGAGTGCTCTGCCAGTCAGCTTTTCGGGGGGTGGGAAGAGGGGTGGTTTCCTCCGACGCCGGATGCGTCTTTGTCAACGACGGGGGCAGGCTCTTCGGAACGCCCGTTGCCGTGCTCTCCCTGTCGGATTGCCGAGACGTCTCCTCCTCCAGACTCTTCAGACGCCCGAGAGCATCCTGCACCGTATCGATCTCGAGATCATACGGATCTTCAATGGTTCTCAGGATGGCTCGGACACGCTTCCGTTTCTTGAATCTCTCGCTTCTTGCACTGCTTAAGCCCGGAGGTGTGCGTGGAAAAGAGTCTTTCAGCGCTTCCAGAGCCTTCCGACTCTCTTGAAGCTCCATGTCGATGAGGGATGTGGCATGGGGAGAGGGCTCCTTGCGCGCCTTTTGCACCCGTGAGAGCAGAGCGTTCAAAGCTTCCTGGGCATCATGGATCAGAGATCTCTCTCGGGAAGACAGCTCCTTGGAGAGCAGCAACGCGTCGTACCGTTTACTCAACACTGTCCAACTATCCTGCTGACTCGGCTTCTCAAAAACACGCACCTCCGCCGCATCGCACCGACTCCGAATGGTTGCGAGGCGCTGGGCGAAGCCGGGGCGGGGGCGCAGGGTGAGCTGCCCTTGCTGAAGCCAGAGGGGAGTCGCCCGGGGCGTCTCGTGCACCGGAGGCAGGTGAATCGGGTCGTTATCCACCGGCGTCGGTGCGTCGGGATCGCCGCTGTAGGCGAGGGTGTGCAGCGCTCGGCGGGCGGCGCAGAGGTGGGGGTCCTGGTCATGGTAGAAGGGGCTCTCCGCCACCCGTGTCAGCAGGCGTCGACCCCACTCCCGGGCGCCGGGGATCTCCTCCAGCGCCGCCGCCTGGCGGATGAACCACGCTTTGGTTGCCGGAAGATCCCGGTTTCGGACCGCCTCGGGCAGATGGGGAATCAACGCCGCGGGCAGGGTGAGCAGCTCCTCGTACCATATCTCCGGTGCCCCGCCGATGCGCCAGCGCCGGATGGCCGTAACCGCCCGGACGAAGAGGCGGGGGGTGTCGCCGCACTCCAGGGTGTCGGTCAGCGCCTGGTGAAAGGTGCGTCGCAGTCGCCGAGCCGATTCCGGGTCGAAGGTGGCCGCCACCGGAGTGCGCGCCCGCACCGCCCGATGGTGCCAGAACGCCACGTCGAGGGCGGCGTCCGGGCTCAGGAGCCGCCGCACGTCCCGCAGCAACCCCGGCTCGATGCGCACCGCCGGAGAGAGCAGCATCAGGAGTCGCTTCAGGAGTACGGCGTGATTGTCGGCACTGTCGGTGAGTCGGGATCGACTCCATGGGGTGGTCAACGGCATCAGCCGCCACGGTGCCACCGACTTCGCATACCCCTCGGGCCACGCTTCTTCCGCCAGCGGTGTCAGCGCCAACAGCCGCGCTCCGGTCTTGAGCAGTTGCCGTCCCCAGCGCCGCCAGCGCGCCGCAGTGCGTGCCGGTTCCCCGGAGAAGTGGCCCATATCGCTCAAGGCGACGATGGGCGTCTCCGGGGGTGGGGATTCATGGGGGCGATAGCGGCGCAAACCGTCGCGCATGATCGGTCGCAACGGCCCCTCGCGCACCAGGACCATCTCCGTGCCCCGGCGGGGAAAACAGGCCGCCAGACGCTGCGCCAGCCGGTCGTGATCCTCCAGAAAGGGGGTCAGACGCCCACTGCGATCCAGCACCACCTGAAGCGATGCGCCCCAGCGGCGTACCGATTGCCGGGGCAGTCGCCGCAACCCCTCGCCGCGCTCCAGATGGCGCAACAGACGCGGCAGATCGAGTTGAATTCCGGGCCGCTCCCTTGTGGCCCGACGACGCAGACGCGGCTCCAACACCGACCAGGCCACCAACGGCGTGATGGTCGCCGGTCCGCTGGCATCTTTCGGGGTGAAACGGGCCTCTTCCGGCGACTCCGGCTCCGATTCCCCGTTCACACCGACCCCCTCTTCCAGGACGATGCGACCGTCTTGCCACGTCACCTCAGAGGCTGGCCGCGCCATCTGCCCCTCCACCCGCCAGAGCGGCGGCTCCTCGTCCTGGGCGATCTCGTCATCGCGGGAGATCTTTTTATCCGGGGAGGGCTCTCCGTCTTGGTCGGCTGTTTCGTCCTGGTCAGGCGGTTTTTCCAGGGGCGGTAACGCGTCGTCCAACAGCTTCGTTACCGTCGCATCCTCTCCGGGCGGCTGCGTCTCGCACGTCGAGGGTGCCGTCGGCGCGGTGTGATGAGGGTAACCGATCAGCACCGCCATGGTGGTCAGCCCCGCCTCCCCTTCCTTGCTCAGAGCCCGGGCCAGATCGGCCAACCCGCAACACCTTAGCCGTTCCTGCTCCGCCGGTCTCACGTCTCATCCTCGTCGTCCCGGCTGCTGTCGAGGGTGGTGTCGGTGCCCAGCACATACGGCTTCAACCGTTCCAGCAGAACCATGCGATTCGGTTCCGAACTCTCCAGCGTGATCACCGCCCGCAGCAGATCGAGATACTCCGCCTGACCGGGCACCAGCTCCACCTGCGCCTCCTCTGCCGCCTGGCGATCCTTCCAGAGTAGAAACGCCGCCTCTTCGAGCACCTCCTCCGACACCCGCTTCTTGAAGTGCGCCCGGCCCCGCTCCACCAGAAAGGCGCGCATCGCCATCTCCTCTTTCGGCAGGGCGAGGTGCAGCACCAGGCAGCGGCGCAGAAAGGGGGCCGGCAGGGCGCGTTCATCGTTGGTGGTGATGATCACCAGGGGCGGGCACTCTTCATTCGCTTCGATGGCTTCACCGCGACCGGGCGGCGTGAACGACCGGGCACCAAGGGCATCCAGCAGACCGTTGGGGATCTCCGCCTCCGCCTTGTCGATCTCATCCAGCAGCACCACGCAGCCGTTCTCCCACTTGCCGCCATCCCGCTGTTGGGGTTCTGGAAAGTGGTTCTCTCGGCACTGCTTCCGGGCCTTCTTCCAGTCGAACGCCCACCAGAGCGGTCCGGGCTCCATGAAACGGTGCAATGCCAGCTCCTCCCGCAACCGTTTGCGGCGTGCTCCGGGCGTCTCCTTTTCGCGCGCATCCTCGCCGTTTTCGTCGTCTTCGTCGTCGCTGAGATCGAGACCACCCAGCGCGCCGACCATCTGCGCCTCCGCCAGCCGTCGCACCGCATCGAAGCGCCACATGAGATCGTGGGGTTCGGTGCGGGCATCCACCACCTGCTTGACGAAGGCGCGCCCCATCAACGTGGCGGCCGCACGTGCCATCTGGCTTTTGCCCGTGCCCGGCTCTCCCCGCACCAGCAGGGGTCTGCCCGCCGCCACGGCAGCATTGACCGCGTCGATCTCCTTCAGGGTCATCAGATGCACCCGGTCCGCCACGCCGACCGGTCCGTCGTGCAGATCTACCGTGTGGTGGTCGCCCTCTTCGGGTTGGGGGATGCGGTTGGGATTTTTGCTGTTGTTCATGCTCTCTTCTCGCTTTCGCTATCGACCAGGACCGGTCGTAATCGACTGAACAGGGCCAGATGCTTCGGCCTCAGAGCGTGATTCATGGGGATGATGGTGAGATCCTCGAATATCTCACCCAAACGGTTCAATACATCAAGAGCATCGTCCAACGCCTTCTCTTGCTTGTCTGTTGGCTTCGTATCCTTCGTGGTATCCACCTCCGGCAACCACCACATCAGATAGATCCGAAACCCCTTCATGCGCTCCTCCTCCATAAAGAGCCGTATACTCTCCTTCTTCCTCTCCGCGGGCTCATCCTGAACCGGTAGATTAAATGAACGGGCCAGATTCTCAACCAGGGTTTCAACGGAACTCTTGAGCGACAGCCCCGACTCCGGCTGTGCCTGCATGCTCACGCCGTAGGTTCCGTGGGGGAAGGCTCGGTCACTCTCGCCCCCGTCGCGCCAGAGAACCTGCCGCTGCTCCAACCCGGCCATCATCACCTCGGCCACGCTCTCCCGGCCCACCGGCAGCTTCATGATCACCCCGTCCTGCTCGACCTTCTTCGGAACCACCCCATCCTCCTCGTGTCGGACATAGAGCTGGGGAATCAGACGTTTGCCGATGGCGATGATCGCTCTACGTCTCTTGGTCGAGGTGGTTCCATTATAGCAGTTGGTCAAACCAGAATTGACATTCTTGTAGGGAAGCGTCATCAACCCCTGCACCAAAGTGAGCGCACGCTGCGAACTCTTCAAACGACTGGCCTTGGCCCGACTATCCTCGGCAAGGAACTCCTCTTCCAATTTCCCAAGCAGCCATCTGTTGTCTTGGAACTGTTCGGCGATCTCCACGATGAGCCGATTTAGCCGCTTTTTCGGATCCGGCGGGTTCAGCTCGGGGTGTTTCATCTTCGGGATGGCTGATACTCTGCTCGAGAGATGCGTCTGTAACTGCTTGATGAGCTCGGGCCGTTTACACGCTTCGAGTGCTTTCGGAAATAGCGCCATCTTCTCCTGGCGGGTATCCAGCCAGTCCCAGAGATCCATTATTTTATCGTCGCCGAACCGGCCCCACTCCTGCTGCGACACCTTCAGACCAAGACGGGCGAACCGCCGCTTCTCATGGTCTGTCAGAGAACTGTCAAGGAACTCTATAACACTTGATTTGTAGAGCATTTATCGTTACCTTTACCCACCGTGATCGGTGATCTGCTGAAGGAGATCACGGCGCTCAATGGCTTCCAGCGCCGCACGAAGCAACCGCTTCTTCTGGGGACGGGTCTCCAGCCAGTCCCAGAGACCCATCATCTTATCGTTACCGAACCGCCCCCACTCCTGCTGCGACACCTCTAGACCAAGACGGGCGAACCTCTTCTTCTCATCATCAACGAGTTTTTTATCCAACAAAAGAAGGATCTCGCGGGTAATCGTCACATCCATCGCATCTCTCCGCACCGGTTCATGAGAGTCGGGCCTGGGGTTGGGTTCAGGGTTGGGGTTGGGTTCAGGGTTGGGATTGGGTTCGGGTTCAGGGTTGGGATTGGGTTCGGATTTGGGTTTAAGATATTTTATCCACCCCCAGATGCTGAGAAGAAACGTGAGGATCACCCCTCCGATCACGCTTTCCGAGATGTTCTTGGCGTCGAAGCCGAAAATCGTCACACCATCCAACCACTTTCCCAGCGACACGGATTCAGCCGCCGCGGTCTCCTTAGGAGAAGAGGCGGTGGTCTCCGCCTGTACCGAGCCCACCGCCATCAGCAGGAAGAGCACCAGCGCAGCAAGGAGGAGAGGAATACCCCGTTCACTTCTGTTGTCTCCTCTTGGTGAGAGGAGGGGGCTTCGGTGGAAGGGGGTGGGCGTGTGAGGAGGCATGGCGTCACCGGTTGTGACAGTCGGAGGTGGTGGAGAGGTTCGAGCGCTCATTTCTCCACCCGGGCGCAGCGGAAGCCCAGATAGCGGCGCCGGAACTCTGGCTGGACCCAGTTGCGGAAGGCGGAGCGCACGAGCTTGGAGTTGTGGTTCCAAGAGCCGCCGCGGAGAACGTAATTCAGGTCTCCATGCTCCAGTTTGGTGAGGTTTTCATCAATCCAAGCGTCCCCGTTTTGGGGAGCATCTTCATAGTTCTGGTGCCAGTGATCAGCACACCATTCATAAACATTGCCGTGCATCTCGTAGAGTCCCCAGGCGTTGGCCGGCAGGTTGGCGACGGGGACCGTTTCTTGCCGATACTCCCCCTTGGGACCGTCGCCATAGGGATGGTTGCCATTGTAGTTCACCTGATCGGTGGTGATGGTCTCCCCAAAGCTGAATGGGGTGGTGGTGCCGGCCCGGCAGGCATGCTCCCACTGCGCTTCACTTGGCAGGTTCAATATCAGGCCAGGCAGCAAGACGTTGAGCCTGATGATGAACGCCTGGACATCATTCCAGCTCACATTCTCCACCGGTCGGTCCGGTCCTTTGAACTCGCTGGGATTCTCCCCTGTCACCGCCTCATAGAGCGCTTGGGTGCAGGCGGTGTCGAAGATCCAGAACCCTTTTTTGAAGGTGACTTCGTGCTGCGGGCCTTCGTCATCACCTCTACCGTCTTCATCCTCTGGCGAACCCATCAGGAACGACCCTGCCGGAATCCAGCGCAGCCGCTGGGTTACTTGATACACCTCGGGATTGATAAACGTTTCCGAGGGGGGATCGGGCTGGGGGCCATCCACCGTAAACTCGATGAAGGGGCCAATACTGTCCTCGCCCCAGCAACTCACCCAATCCGGAGCGTAACCCTGGGTGATACCGTAGCGCAGGGTGTCGAAGCCGGTGTGCATATCCATGGGGGGTCTCCTTGCCTGCTCCTGCCGGAGCTCACTCTTGAACTCGGGCACAGCGGAACCCCAGAATGTTGCTCCGGCGGTCGGGCTGGGACCTGTTGCGGAAAGCAGAACGCGCGTGCTCGGCATAGTTGAACCACGAGCCGCCGCGGATGACGCGTATTAGGCCTTCAGTGTCCTGCTTGGTGCGTTTTTCATCAATCCAGATCTTTTCGTCTTTGGGCGCACCATCGTAGTTCCTGTGCCAAGGATCTTCGCACCACTCCCAGACATTGCCGAGCATATCATAGAGACCCCAGGGGTTGGCCCGTTTGCGCCCGACCGGACGCGTGCCCGCCTGGGCGTGGATATACTGTTTCTCGTTCCAACCCATCGAATCCTGTCCATGTACCAGTTCAAATTCAACACCACTGTTGCCACCATACCAGGCGATGGGGTCCAGCGCTGGTGCATTGCGTTCTCCCAGAATCTCTATCGGCCCGGTGTAGAGCGCCGTCGTGGTGCCGGCCCGGCAGGCGTACTCCCACTGCGCCTCGCTGGGCAGGCTCAAACCCACGCTGTGCCGCTTGTTGATCGCCGACAGAAACGCTCGGACATCCTCCCAATACACCTGCTCCACAGGCCGGTCGGGCGACTTGAAATCGCTTGGATTCTTCCTTGCCATCACCGCCGTCCACAGTGCCTGGGTCACCGGTGTATCGAACAGCCAGTAGCCTTTGCGGATCGTCACCTTGTGTTGCGGGCCTTCATCGTCATAGCGCCCCGGCTCATCCTCCGGCGAGCCCATCATGAACTGTCCCGGTGGGATCCAGCGCATCCGCTGCACCACCGGCTTGCCTTGTTGGCTCATGGGAGTGACGTGGATCTCGGCCCAGGGTCCGTAGCGGTCTCGGCCTGCGGCATCGGCCCAGTGGGGTTTGGTGTGGCGGATGATGGTCAGGCGCTCCACATCGCTCACGATCTGGAAGCGGGAGAGCTGGGGAAAGGGGACCGACCGCTTGCCGGTGCTGCCCGCTGACAGATCCAGCGCGGCAATGCTGCGGGTGGCGGTTTCTTTGAGAGAGGGGCGGGGTGGCTCCGCTCGGGGCGACGCAGGGACCGCTGGCAGCTTTGCAACATCCGACTGCCTCCTACCGGAGCTCACATGAACTCGGGCGCAGCGGAACCCCAGGGTGCCGCTCAGGTAGTCGGGATCGTTCCAGAAACGGGAGGCGGAGCGCACGTCCTGCGCGCCGAGGATCCACGAGCCGCCACGGACGACCCGTTCCAGGCCTTCACGCTCCTGCCTGGTGCGTTTTTCGTCACTCCAAACGTCACCATTTTGGGGTGCACCTTCGTAATCACCGTGCCAGGGATCTTCGCACCACTCTTCCACATTGCCGTGCATCTCGTAGAGCCCCCAGGCGTTGGCCGGCAGGCTAGCCACTGGGACGGTCTCTCCTCGGTTATTGTTATAATTCACCTGCTCCTTGGTGATGGTGTCGCCACCACCGACAACAGTGTTGTCACCGATCATGACGGTTTCGCCATCGACTGTAACGGTATCCACAAAACTAAAGGGGGTTGTGGTTCCAGCCCGGCAGGCGTACTCCCACTGCGCTTCGCTGGGCAGACTCAGGTCGAGGCCGGGTAGCCTTTCGTTGAGCTTCTGAATGAAGGCCTGGGCATCATGCCAGGAGACATTCTCCACCGGTCGGTCCGCTCCTTCGAACCTGCTGGGATTCACCCCCGTCACCGTCTCGTAGAGCGTCTGGGTCACTACCGTGTCGAACAGCCAGTAGCCGTCGGCAATGGTGACGTCGTGCTGGGGGAATTCACGATCAAAACGCCTCTTCTCACCCTCCGGTGAGCCCATCAGGAAGCTGCCCGGCGGTATCCAGCGCAGCCGCTGCTCGACATGTTCCACCTTGAACGTCACCCACGCCCCGTACGCATCCCAGCCCCAGTCGTTCGCCCAGGAGGGTGGGTGGGCATCTTCCCAAAAGGCATTGCGGTCCTGTTCGGGAAGAGCGGGCTGCTGTTCAGATTGTGCGTGTTCGACCGGGACCGTCAGAATGCCATTGATGCTGTCAATAACTCCAAGGGGAGGTGTGGCGTTGCCGGGTTTCTCCATCTCGGAATGATCCGGCAGCGACTCGTGCCACGGTTCGACGACAAGTTCGTCCTGCTCCTGTCTGATCTGCCAGGTGCGTCGTTTCTGCTTGGTGCCCATGGGGATCATGAACGGCTCGAAACCGGGGGGTGGCAGATGATCCGGATCGTCATGATAGAGCGACCACCAGATACGATGCAGCGACACGGCACAGGGAGAATCCCGCCAGATCTCATCGGGGATACGCGGTGCATAGCGACCGAACCACGCTGCCATTTCCAGTGTGGGCGGCGTGTCGGTCAGACCGAGGAAGCGCTCTCCCAGTACCTTGGTCCACTGTTCGGCGATTTCAAGCTCCTCGGCGTCGAGACAGCGCCGGGTGTTCGGGTCCAGGAGCAGCATCTCGCTGATGATGATCTCCTGGGGCATGCCCGCTCGCCAACGACGCAGTGCCTGCCACACCTGACAGCGCAACGCCAAGGGCTCGCTCAGAAAAGCGTGACGATAGCGGCTCACCACTTTCGGGTGGAGGGTGGCGGCAATGCTGGTGTGACCCATCACATCAGGGTGCGACCAGAAGGCTGCTTCGGTTCCGGCATCCGCCTCGTGGTCCGGTAGGAGCTGTCGCACCTCCCGCAGCAACCCCGGTTCTACCCGTACCGCCATGGAGAGCAGAGCGATAAGGCGCTCGACGCCGGAAAATGGCTGCGAATCGCTGTCGGTGAAGGGAACGGAAAGAGGGGCGGCACGCTGCCACGGCACCATCAACCACGTGCTCTCAAGATGCTTGGCACGCTTCGGCTGAGCGCCGGGCAGCAGCGCAACCGGCTGATACCCCCACGACTGCGCCCGTTCTCCGAGCCGTCGCCAGAACCGTCCTGCCCGGTCGGGATCCGCGGAGGAGTGCCCAAGATCCCCCAACACTAGCAATACGGCATCTCCCGCCTCACTGTCGAACGTCCGTCTCGGTATCTGGTCCAGGAGTGCTTCCAGAGAGTGGTCTGGCCAGTAGCGTATCCACTGCAGCGCATGGTCGGGAACACTCTGTATCAGCCGCCACGTCACGGCGTCCTGATCATTCCAGAATGGGGCAAGGTGGCGGCTGCGATCCTCCAGGATCACCAGCGTCGAAGCGGCGCAGCGCCGCTTTCTGCGCGGGGGATCTCCAAGGAGCTCTCCACGGGCGATGCGTCGGATGGTGCGGGGAATATCCAGCTCCTTACCCGGGCTCATCCGGGAGAGCCACGGCAGAAGACGCGGCATGAGATCCCTCCAGGGGGCCAACTGGATGCGCTCCGGCAGACGGGCGGGAAGGGGAAGCGGCGGGAGAGGCTTGCGGCGTTGTGTTATCTCATCCTGCTTTGTCGTGTCCGTATCAAGGGTGTCGAGCCGTTGCATCGTCCAGAAACGGGCGCCCACCGGTGCCGATGGTGAGACTGTCTGCTGCGGTCTCTCCTCGGGAGGGTGTGTCTCCTCCACCTTATTCGATACGGGGGGTTGAGGCGGGAACACGGGCTGCTGTGGATTGTTCTTCAGTCTGGTCGGGGGCGTACTTATTTCTCCAGCGGTACGTTTGGCTTTGATCGGGGCGGCATACCCCAACAGTTCCGCCACCGTCACCACATCCTGCCGGGAACCCCGAGCTACCGCACGCACCATGTCGGCCCGATTGCAGAGCGTAACGGCCATGCCTCCCCGATCCGGTTTCGCCTCGGGGGAGGAAGCGGTGTGCCGCCTATCTTCTTGATCGAAACCGACACCCTGTCGCGCAGTGCTGCGGGCCACGGCTAGCGTGCTCCTTTGGGTTTCTGCAAAGTGAATTCGGCGATCTCATCCATGACCCGCTTCTGCTGCTCCGGGTCACCTGGATTGAGCCGAAACACTGCCCGCAGAAGATCCAGATACTCCGCCTGTCCAGGCAGAGGGCGAAGATGTTTCTCTTCCGCGTGTTTGCGATCCGTGATGGTGAGTTCCGCTGCCTTTTCCAGAACAGATTCGCACTCCGGCTCTCCCTTGAAGTGCGCCCGTCCCCGTTCCAGCAGGAAGGCTTGTTGTTTCTCCTCCTCCTCGGGCATCTCAAGATGCAGCACCAGACAGCGCCGTATGAAGGCGTCGGGCAGCGTACGCTCCTCGTTGGTGGTGATGATGACCAGCGGTAATGGCCTCTTGGCTACCACCGCTCGATCCCAGCCCTGCGGCGTAAACTCACCCGCTCCCAGGGCCTCCAGCAGACCGTTGGGCATGTCAGCCTCGGCCTTGTCGATCTCGTCGATGAGCACGACGCAGCCATTGTCGATCAAGGCGTCCGGTTCTCTCTGATGGGGCTCGACGATGGCTGCCTCCGAGTTCCGATTGCGGCTGCGGGTGCGGGTCCGTATGGCCTGTTCTCTGGCGCTCCCCCAATCAAACGCCCACCAGAGAGCTCGAGGATAGAGATAGTTGCACACATCCAGTCTGGTTTGCACAACATCCGGGCTCTCTTTGAGTGCGCCGCTCAACTGCGCGTCCGCCAACCGTTCCACGGCGTCGTAGTGCCAGAGAAGATCCCGCGACTCCGAGCGCAGATCCACCACATGGTGTACGAAGTGGCGTTGCAACGCCTTGGCAGCGGCCCTGGCCAACTGGCTTTTGCCGATACCCGGTTCCCCCCGCAGCAGCAAAGGGCGTTCCGCTGCCAAGGCAGCATTGATCGCCTGAACATCCCTCCTACCGAATACATGAGCAGTCGTCGGCGTACCATCCTGATTGCAGAGCATGATGGTTTCATTGATCAAGGCTTGTTCGAGCACTCTCATGACGACTCGCTTTTCTTCTTTTTGGATGCTGCCACCGCATCATCTGCAATAACATCGGCCTCGTCGATGACGATTTCGTGATACTTTTCGAACTCCTTGGTTTCACGAAAGAACAGGTCATCATTAGGGCTGCGATTGATGAAGACAATCTCCCAATAATCCTTCTGCAGCTTCCGGTACTGATCCAGATCAGAACCACTAGCCATGAAACTCAAGTAGGGCGTACGACCTCGTTCTGCCCGGTTACGTATTCTATGGTTGACGAATTTCAGATAGGCAGCTCTTCCTCTTTCTTCCTTGAACTTCTTATTGCCGTACTCCTCCTCGATCTGCTCTTCCAACTGAGTCAAAACATCATAGGAGGAAGAAAACCCCGTTTCCGGCAGTTGTTCCATCAGTTTCGTATGGTCACCGGCACCGGCAGGCCATCCCTCTGCATCTGTATTCTTGGGGAACGATGGCTTCTGCCCGTCCCGTTGCGCCATCTTCACCTCGACGGCGAAGTCGGTGGCCAGATTGGCGCTGATCACCTCCCCCTTCTCCAGATCCTCCGGTGCTGGAATCGCATACCCCTGACCCAGAAAGAGTGGCATTCCCCAAATGACAAGCGCATGGATCGTGCTTAATGCTCCCGGTTCGTGCGGCTTTTCCCTTTTCAGATCGTAGTAGCTTCCCTCGAGAATCCCAATGAGTGCCGCTCTTTGGTTGAGAAGGGTATCGACTAACTGCTCAACACGCTGTTGAGGGTCGTATACTGCTACTATATCGCAGCGTTTTTTGCGTTCCAGTTCTTCTAGTACCGCATCAGGCCCTTCCATCAAAGCTTTGATCATCTCCTGCCGTGCCGTCTCCTGATAGTTCTTGTAGTCATACCACCCCACGTGCTTGGAAAAATCGGGATCAGACAGCAACATCGTCATGGGGACGGCAAAGATTCTTTTCGCCCCGTATCCGCCCGGTACGGCCCTGGCCACTCCAATGATCATGTTATCGTTAAAAATGGGCATGCCGGAAGCCCCTTTCCATCCGGACTCCTGCTCAGGGTGATCTTTGCAAAAAAGGGTCAATTCATTATCCGAAGGACCGCTTACCTCACCAATAAAGGGAGCGTGTGGACTGTGTTCATCATGACTGGCAACCTGAGGGAAACCACTGCTGTTCCAGAGTGCATGGGATTTCTGTGGTTTGTCGCTCAGATATCCCCATTCGGAAACAGCCTTGGGCGGGAATGTTGCCTTGATCAGCACGACATCCGGATTCCCTTCCTGCTTCTCTTCCAATCCCCAGACGATGGCATCATCCTTCAGGGTAACGGTGCCGCCCTCGTTGAGATCTTTGGTGTCATACCAGTGCAGCTTGAAGGGCTGCTCCCGATCCCGGTCTTTGTTGACGAAGAGATGGCGCGTGGTCAAGACAAGATCTTTTGCCACAGTATACCCGGTGGCGACCAGGACGGTCTCTTTCCCGGAATGCACTCCCGAACTCTTCTCGTTGTTAATTCGAGGCGCCGTGATACGTATGAGTAGTTTTGTATCCATTGGTTGTTATCCTCCACGTATGATCGATCACATCAGGGTTTCGTTGGCGCCCTTTTCATCACGGCGTGCAGTGTTTTGCGAGGCGGCAGGTTCCTGGCGTCCGTCATCAGCGATCTCCAGCGGAGCTTTGCCATCGGTCTGCTCCTGATCGCCGTCTACCGGGGCAGCCTGGGAAGCATTGCGATCACTTACGCTCATTTTGAGGCGTAGCGTGTGGGTTTTGGTATTGGACAGTTTGCCTCCCGCACCCACATCCAGGTCAATGACAGGCACCTTGAACCCCGCCTTGGTGTTGCCTTCCTTTGCGGCAACAACTTGGAGGGTGATCTCCACCTCCTCTACCGTGAAACGAATGGCCTCATCTTGGCCTTCAGTCCGGGCCTGGTTCAACTCTGCGCGCAACTCTTTGATCGCTTCTGCAAGGGGAAGGCTATTGTTCATCGCTTCATCTCCGTTGGTTGTCCTGCTCTGATTTCCGGCCTCATTATGGGTTTTCAGCTAGCGCCACTGCGACATACTTGTTGTGAATGATGCATATAAATAACAATAAGTTGATATGCAATAAGCAGCTCTGGACTTTTCTTATCTCTCCGGTCACAGATTTACTGACTAAAGGGGCTGTCAGCTTGATCCTATAGAAATTATTAACCAGAATAGGAGCGACTTCTTCAGGCCGCCCCATCCTCCGTATTACCTCAACCGCTCAAACAACCGCACCCTTACTGCCCGCAGATCCACCACAGACAGCTTCTCAGGCTCCTCAACCTCAACCGACACCCACACATCACGATACGTCACCCGCTCCCGGTCGCTGACCTGAGCAACAAGCCCACGAGTCAGCATGTACTCCTGTCGGTAGACCGCCCGAGCGACATCGGGCGAGATCTGCGCCTGGGCAGTGGTTGCGAAGTGCCAGGTCGTTCCGAAGGTGACTGCCACCAATAGAACCGCTATCCACTGCATCCAGCGTTTTCCGTGCTGAGGTTCTTTTTTCAGCGCGGGTTCAGCTTCAGAAAGGGTCTGCGAGAAATTGCTTCTGTCCATGTGGATTCTCCTCTGACTGTTGCCAGCATCGTTGCTGGTAACACTCAAAAGGGAATCCACATGCCATCAGCTGGCCAGATCCATGAGATCTTTATAGTTCTTGAAATCAACAAGATCAGCTTGCTCTTGTTTGGTCTTATCAACTGCTCGTTTCTGATCGATTGCCCGAGTGCAAAGAGCCAACACCAAAGGCCGCACTTTTCCAGCTCGAAGGTTGGAGCCTTTCTTTTCAAAGTGCTCTTCCACAGCTTCCAGAGCTTCAATGAGCATCGTTGGGGTAATCTCCGGATAACCGGGTACAGTCCCCTGACCGGTCCAAACCGAACCTTCATCACCACCATCAGGTCTCTTTGGCCCTCTGCCCAGAACGAGCCAATCAAGCGAAACATTACTGTTTTTAGCAATTGCTTCCAACTTATAGAGGCCAGGACTTGATCTTCCCGCAAGATAACTTCTCAATAAACTGTCAGTAATCCCACATTTTTTTGCGAAGGAGAACGCGGATTCTCCCTCCATTGCCTCTTCTAACCGCGATTGAAAAGCACTTGATGACATTTTATACCTGAATAATCAACCACATAACAATAGTTGCAATATTCGCCTGTGGATTGCTTTTTTCTGTTGTGTTGGTGACTAAATACAGTTATACCTATTCACCATATTGAACATGACGACCACAATTCAACACACGGGATCACCATGATGGACGCACTGGATCGGAGACTGGACATCATCTGTGCCCTGCGCAAGAGGACGAGGAAGTCCTTGTCCCAGTTGAGCAAAGAGCACGGTTTCGACCGCTCGGCCTTCTCTCAGACACTCTGCAAGAAGTGGCGGAACGTCGAAGAGATCATGGCCAAACTCCTGGACACCACACCGGAAAAGCTTTTTCCGGAACGCTATCCGTAACAGCCGTCCACCCATTAATAGATAGCACAGCCTGATGCAGGGCATAACCGAAAACTGCACCATCACCAAGGAGACACACCATGACCTCTACCAGCCAACTGGCCCTTGCCCTTCTCGCCACCCCATCTGAGCCCCAGCTCAACCCCGGCAGTATGGCGTGTGATGCCGAACTGAAACAGGCACTTGGCCGCATTATCGCTCAGTGCGGACTCAGCCGTGCTGAGATTGCCCATAAGTTGAGCGTTGTGATGGACCGCAACATCACGGTGCAATCTCTCTATGCCATCACCGCTGCTGGCAGCAACAACAAGGTTCCTGCCGACATGTGCCCGGCAATCAAGGTGGTGTGTGGCAGCTCCGAACTTCTGGATATTCAGGCCAGCTACGCCGGTCTCTCCTTGGTCGATCCCGACGACACCATCAAGACCAATCTGGGCCGTGTTACCCAGGCGATCCAGGAGCTGACCCAGCTTCAGGAGCAGCTTCACCAGGAGCTGGACAGCCGCGAAAAGGCTGACATTCATCTCATCTGCACCAAACACCAATAGATCATATCTGACTTATTTATCAACAGAAACCACCACGTATCAAGCGTGGACGGAGGATGCCGTCATGCCGAAAGACGAAGCATTACAAGGAGAAGTTCTCACAGATGTGGACAATCAGGAGTTGGTCCAGCAGTACGCGCATCGCATCCAGGGAGCAATTAACAGGTCGGAGGATGCGGCACAGGCGTATGTAGAAGCAATTGTTGATGCTGGTCGAGCAATCAACGAGGCCAAGGAGCAGCTGCCACACGGCAGTTTCGACGACTTACTTGATGATCAGTTGTCGATTTCACGTTCGAAAGCGTTTAAGTACCGCAAGATCGCATTGGACCATCGTCTTTCAAATGTTTCCCCGGGGAAACATTTGCCACCAAATTGGACGATTCTCTATGAGCTGACCAAACTGTCAGACGTTCAGTTCGATCATGCTGTTGCAGCAGGGAAGATAAACCCAGAGATGCGTCGAGAACAGGCACGTAGACTCCTCGGCATCAAGGACCAGAAGTCCCTGCCAGCCCCCACCGAGTCCAAAGACAAGGCGAAACCCGCCCTCAACCCCCAATCCGACGAACCGGAACAACCCCAACCAGCAGCCACCGGTTACGGTGTCAGTTTGAAGCTCAACGACGACGACGCCCAGACCCTGGTGACGTTGCTGGAGGAGTTCAACCGACCGTTCATGATCCCGAAAGGGTTGCAGGAGCAGTACCCGGATGCCCAGGAGTTGCTGAAGTTCGTGATCTCGGGGCTGCGTGAGGAGTTGGCCCGTCAGGGCTGAGGATGATGGAGGAGCATCCTGCACGTCTGGAGCTGGAGAAACAGTGGTTTACCGCTGCCGATCTGGCTGGCCTGCCCGGGGTTCCGGGAACCGCCCGCAATGTCACCAGCAAGGCGAAGCGGGAGGGGTGGCTGTTCCAGATGCGCAAGGGTCGCGGTGGGGGTCGTGAGTACGCTTTGACGACCCTGCCGCCGGAAACCCGGCAGGCAATCCTCAAACAGCAAGTCAAAGAGCAGGCGTTGGTGGAAAGTCCGCCAATAACAACGCCATTAGAACAACAGACCGTTTTTCAACTCAAGGATTGGCAACGCACCGTGATGGACGCAAAGCTCGCCATACTGCGCTATCTGGATCGGCTGATCACTGAGGAGGGCGGCGTCAACCAGGGGATCGCCATGTTGGAGCAGTTAACCACCGACGGCATGCTGCCGAAGCGCCTGCGTTCTCGCATCCCCGAGGCGCTGGGCGGCAATAAAACCGACCTGAAAACCCGCACCTTGAAGCGGTGGCGTAAGCAGTATCAGGAGGGCGGCGCAGCGGCGCTGGCTCCGGCTCCTCGCGATCGATCCGGCGAACCGGCCTGGGGTGCAGAGCTGGTGAAACGCTATAGACAACCAACGCGACTGCCTTTGACCGACGTTCTGCGGGAGATGGACGATGACGGCTTCACACCGATGCCGAAATCCTACGACCAGGCACTTCGCTATCTGAAGAACAAAGTGGGCACTGTCGAGTTGCATCGGGGCCGGGTTTCGCATGGTGAACTCACCGCCATAAAGCCCCACGCCCGCCGCGATATCTCCGACTTGGTGCCGATGCAGATTCTGGCCGGGGATGGCCACTCCAGCTACGCCCTGGCGGCCCACCCGGAGACAGGAAAACCCTACCTGCCGGAGATCACCCAGATCGTTGATATTGCCACCAGAAAGACCATCGGCATTGACTTCAGCATGACGGAAAACCACATCGCCGTCTGCGGTGCTTTGCAGATGGCCACCAGGGTCGGCGGACGCCCGGCCATCCTGCAATGGGACCGGGGTCGAGGGGCCAAGAACAAAGTGATGGAGGGCGACATCACCGGCATGAGTGACCGGGTGGGATTTGCGTTCTACCACGCCCGAGCCTACACCCCGCAAGCCAACGGCGTTGTGGAGCGCAATCACCAGACGGTGCTGATCCCGGCGGCGAAAACGCTCTCCAGCTACATCGGACGCCGCAGCAAGAATCCCGATCTGTTGCGCGAGGTGAAGAAGAAGATCCGCAAGGGCG
>JADGBX010000240.1 GCA_015231265.1 Magnetococcales bacterium
GGCCGGTGTTGTCCCAAGCGTAGGACTCCATGCTGCTGGCCTCTACCGTGACCCGTGCCGGGGAAACCGCTTTTTTGAGTGCAGTCAGAAACCCCTCCGGCAACCCCTCCGGTTCTGCCTCTTCCTGCTTCCTGGTTACTACCTTCTTCAGACGATCTAATGAGTTCTGGAACATCCGGACACCTCGGAAACAGATGAGAAGCTGTTGAGATCGGGTTACCAACAACACGGAGAACGCAAAAAACCCCACCGTGGCAATCCCTAAGGATTATTTCCACGATGGGGTTCCGTCGCAAGCGCTTTTCGAGAGCACGCTCTCGATCTTCTACCGATCAGAGTTTTCCAGAGCCGGTCTGTTCCAACTGACTGCTGACCGGATAGTTGTTGGCATCCACCTCGATGTAGGAGACCACTTCCACCACATCGTTCACCGAGCGGGCCAGATCGATGGCACGGTTACGCTCTTGAAGATCCTTGGCGACACCGGTGAGGTAGACCACTTTTTTGGTGGTCTCCACATGAATATCCAAACCACGCACCTCTTCATCGGTCAACAGGGCAAACTTCACCTTATTGCTGATCAGAGCATCGGCCGCCAGCTCCAAAGCGCTCTCATACTGTACTTTCAACTCCGAAGCGACATCTTCGACACCGGCTGTATTGCGGGCGATGGTGATCGCTTCCTGAATTTCGATGTTGCTGGCTGCGGTCCCCGTCAGGAGAACCTTACCCTTGTAGACCGACACATTGACGTTGCCGGCACTCACTTTTTCGCTCTTGACATAGGCGATGCGCACTTTGGCCGCAAGCCAGTTGTCCTCGAGATAGTCGTCGATTCCCCGGCTTTTGCCCAGTGTGGCGGCATCTGCGTTCTGACCGCTGCCAGTGGTACCGGTGGTACCGGTGGTGCCGGTGGAGAGGCACGACGTCAAAGTCGACATAAAAAAGAGTGCAAGCATGATACGCAACAGTTTGTTCATTCCAACTCCTTCCCCTCAGACGCCGGTCTTACCCAAACGCCTGGAATCCTCAATTCCTCGAACAGGTGCCCATCGACCGGAGTCGTTTCGTGCGTTCTCCGACATCACCAACCTGGTCGGAAAGCGTCCTTTTCATGCCGAATAGCCCACTCTTTGCCGTTCCATAGCATCAAAACGGCATCGAACCGACAGACCGGCACTGCGGTCGTCAACTTGTGGAGATAGTCGTTAGCCAAAGTGATGATCTGCGCCTGTTTGCGCACATCAATCGCCTCCGCCGGGTCTCCGAACCGCCCCTGACGCCGCGCCTTTACCTCACAGAAGACGAGAATCTCACCATCCCGGGCGATGAGATCGATCTCTCCTGCGCGGCACCGAACGTTGCGCGCCACGATGCGATAACCAAGTTTCTGCAAATGGCGTGCCGCGATCTGCTCAGCGTGAGCACCAAACTGCTTTCTATCGTCTTTTCGATTGTTTTTTTTAGGATTTTTCTTAGTCATGAAACAACTTCCCCGAGCAGATGATCGCCATTATCGACAAGAAACGTCGAAAACCCGGCAGCCTCCGCGTCAGGAGTATCGTTAAAAATGGCGCTTGAGGTTCATACCGGCATAGAGCGCGGCCACCTGATCACCGTAGCCGTTGAACATCTCTGTCTTGCGCTTGAAGAAGGTGCCGATGCGCCGCTCACTGCTTTGGCTCCAGCGGGGATGATCCACCTCCGGATTGACATTGGCGTAGAAGCCGTATTCGCCGGGGCTGGAGCGGCTCCAGGAGGTGGGAGGTTGAGTGCGGGTCAGGCGGATACGAACGATGGACTTGATACTCTTGAAGCCGTATTTCCAGGGAACCACCAAGCGCAACGGCGCGCCGTTGGGTTTAGGCAGCACCCGTCCGTAGAGTCCCACGGCCATAAGCGTCAGAGGGTGCATCGCTTCATCCATGCGCAGCCCCTCTACATACGGCCACTTGAGAACGGGGCGTGACTGACCGGGGAGCATTTTTGGATCGTGCAGCGTCTCAAAAGCGACGAAACGGGCATCGGCGGTGGGTTCGAACCTCTTGAGAAGATCCGCCAACGGAAACCCCACCCACGGAATCACCATGGACCACGCCTCCACGCAGCGCATGCGATAGATGCGCTCCTCCAGTGGGTGCGGCTTCAGAAGATCCTCCACCGCCAGAACTCCCGGCTTGGCCACTTCCCCCTCAATGGCAACGCTCCAGGGATCGGTAATCAGATGGTGGGCGTTGCGGGCAGGATCCTTCTTGCGAGAACCCAGCTCGTAGAAGTTGGCATAACCGGTGATATCGTCGAAGTCGTTGGGCTCTTCATCGGTGGAGAGAGGGCTTTTCCGAACGTCGGGAAGCACCCGGCCCGTGGGTTCACCAGCCTGAACCGTGTCGGGCACGAGTGTTGAAGCTGCTGCTCCCAGAGCCACCGTGGCCGCCGTCCGAGCCGTGGAACGGATGAAGGCGCGGCGGTTGAGATAGTCCTGCTCGTCGGTGATCTCCGACGGATCGATATCGCTGGGTTTGCGAATCAGCATCTTCGTCTCCCGATCATCATGCAACAGGCTGGTTGTAGAGGAGATTACTGGATAGCCAGCAGCTCCACCTCGAAAATCAACGTGGCGTTGGGTCCGATACCCGCCTGGGGAACGCCCCGGGCTCCGTAGGCCAGATCGCCGGGAATGGTGAAACGGTACTTGCTACCGACACTCATCAACTGCACCCCTTCGGTCCAACCCTTGATCACACCGTTCAGGGGGAAGGAGATCGGCTCTCCCCGCTTGTAGGAGCTGTCGAACTCCGAACCATCCACCAAAGTACCTGCGTAGTGAACGCGCACGGTATCGCTGGCCGTAGGTTTGGGACCGTCGCCCTCCTGGAGCACCTCATACTGCAATCCACTCGCGGTGACGGTAACGCCCTCTTTCTTGGCATTCTCTTCCAGAGCCATTGTACTCTCTCCTGATGGGGTCTTCTGTTGTGTCTGTTCGGAACAGCCCGGTACGGCACCGATCAGCAGCGCGGCTGCCAGGATCCACTGCCTGAGATGGACAAAGCGTTTCACCATGAGTCACTCCATGAGAATGGTGGTCGAATGGCACCGTTACGGGCCGGTTCCCACAGAGGATACACCTTCCGTATCAACGCGTCGATCAGGGGAGATTTCAGCACCCGATATGTGGCGCCCACCGGTTCGTAATGATGCAAACAGTGCCATATCACGGCAACCTTCACGACACCCCTCTGGCAATCATGCAGTGAAACTGTTGATTTTACATTATAAATATCGGATGTCAAACAGAATCATACCCTTGCTGACTGCAGCACACAGCACAACTCCCGGAGCCATAAGCGTCCGGGAGTTGAGAAGCATCTTGGTCTCCAGCGGGATCCTGAGAGAACCCCGCTGGTCATTCTACTGGGTACTATGCCTCAAGATTGACGGAAACCGTCTCCTGAGCGGCAGAGACGCTGACCCCTTCCAGTCCCTCGGTTCCGGGACGGTTGCCACCATTGGGATAGATGGTGAACAGCTCTTCAACCTTCTGCTTGATGGCATTGGTGATCGACTCGGGGGGCGCAGGGGTCTGGAACCCGGCCTGCTTGGCACGTCCCTGGTCGGAGAAGGAGACCTGAGCAGCGGTCTGGCTGGCGTGAACGCTGGCCTCGGGCTTGGAGATGGTCTGAGGCTTCTCATCTCCGGTGTCGAGATTACCGACCGCAGGCTTGGCGGACTTCAGCGCATTGCTGATGGCCTGATTGGTCTGGAAAACAGCGGCGTTGTTCTGATAAGCAGTTGCAGCAGTGTTAAGCATGTCCGAACCTCCAAGTGTTCATGATTGGATGAGGCTCGTCCGTGGTGAAGTAGGTTGTTCGTTTTACAGGGCCAACCCGACCCGTGCCCGCCGTGTTGTTCTGGTAGTCCAGTGTGCTCCGGCGTTGGAATATGTATCGGCACCTGGGGAAATCCCTTGAGGATAAAAACGCCCACTGGTGCTTTTTTCCATAATCGTGATGTTAAATTCACCCTCCCGAGAGACAGCTCCGAATCGATTCTCCCAACTGTTTCAGAAGCTGCACATAGGCATCGGGTCCCGGAGTCAGACCACTGCCCAGCGGATCGAGCTCACCAACGCGCAAGTCTGTACCCCGCACCAAGGCGGTGACGGTCCGATCCTGAAACTGCGGCTCTTTGAAGATACAGACCGCGCCGTGCTCTTTAAGATGGCTACGCAGAGCGAGCAGATGCTTTGCTCCCGCCTGACGTCCCGCCCCCTGCATCACGCTTCCGAGAGGAGAGAGACCGAAGTGTTTCTCAAAGTAACCGTAACCGTCATGGAACACCGCATAGGGCGTGTCACGTACCGGTGCAAGCTGTTGCCGAATGGCAGAATCGGCGGCACGAATAGTCTTATGAAGCGTGTTTAGATTGCGCTGATAGATCTCTTTGTGCGCAGGATCACGCTCGACAAGAACCTCCATGATCACCGTTGCCATCACCAGAGCATTGTCCGGACTCAGCCAGATGTGTGCATCCTCTTCTCCGTGCCGGTGACCTGCATGGGTGTCGTTGTGGTCGTTGTGGTCGTCATGCTCCTCGGCGTTTTCGTCGTGTGACTCTTCTCCAGAGTGCTCTTCATGCTCCCCATGGTGCTCTTCATGCTCTCCATGCTCTTCGTGTGACTCTTCTCCTGAAGCATGCGACAGTTTCCATAACGCATCCTCACGACCCCCATGCACAACGATTCCCTTCTGCTCCATC
>JADGBX010000241.1 GCA_015231265.1 Magnetococcales bacterium
CCAACAATCAATGGGCTGCCCCGACGTGACGCAACCAACATCTCCTCATCACCCCGAACCAGGATACCCAGAGCAAACGCTCCCTCCAACCGCTTGATGGCGTTACGTACCGCATCAACCGTTGCCAGGCCACGGGAGAGCTCACGCTCGATCAGATGCGGGATCACCTCGGAATCGGTCTCCGATGTAAAGACCGCTCCATCCTCCATCAGCTCCTGACGGAGATCTTGATAATTCTCGATAATGCCATTATGAACGACGGAAACGTTGGCGGAGCAGTGAGGGTGGGCGTTCGCCTCGGTGGGCGCCCCGTGCGTTGCCCACCGGGTATGGCCGATACCGATCGTGCCCGGCTTGGGGTCATCCTGCAAAGCTGCACGAAGCTGGGAGAGCTTGCCCAGTGCGCAGGTGGTGTGCAACGCACCCTGATTCAGGACCGAAACACCCGCGGAGTCATATCCCCGATACTCAAGGCGCTTCAAACCTTCAAGAAGAAGAGGCGTAACATTGCGCTCACTTATGGCGCCGACGATTCCACACATGGAGAGTTACTGTTTCCGTTTGCGGGTGCTCCAGTCAGGGATCACCTTCTGGGGCGTACGTGAAAGGGCAAGAGAGTCTGCAGGAACATCTTTCGTCACAGTGGTTCCAGCACCGATCACAGCCCCCTGACCCACGGTGACCGGAGCCACCAACTGGGTGTCGGAGCCGATGAACGCGCCGTCACCGATGACCGTTTGATACTTATTGACGCCATCGTAGTTGCAGGTAATCGTGCCTGCACCCACATTAACCCGTTTGCCAACGGTGGCATCTCCGATGTAGGAGAGGTGATTCACCTTGGCACCCGCGCCGATACGGGCCTTTTTGGTTTCGCAGAAATTGCCCACCTTGGCGCCGGTTCCCAACTCCGTTCCGGGCCGGATGCGCGCATAGGGACCCACGGGGTTGTCCCCACTCATGGTGGCACCCTCCACGTGAGTAAAGGGGAGGATACGGACATTGTCGCCGATTCGCGATTCTGCAATATGGGCGAAGGGTCCAATCTCGCACCCCTCTCCAAAATAACAGCCGGTACCGATCACCACGTTGGGGTGGACGACTGTATCCCGCCCGAATACCACATCATCGGCCAACCAGCACGAGTGCGGATCAACAAAGGTTACCCCTCGTTCCATCCACTCATGGACCAGACGATTTCTGTGGGTCTCCTCCAGTTGGGAGAGCTGATGGCGGTTGTTGGTACCTGATAGCTCACGGTGATCATCATGCAGACAGAGGGCTGTCTTGAGACCGTGATCGCGGGCAATGGTGACGACATCGGTGAGGTAGTACTCACCCTGGGCATTGTCATTGGAGAGCTGATCGATCCAACTACAGAGATTCTGAGAACCGATCATATAGGTTCCGGAGTTAATCTCCTTAATCTCCCGTTGGATATGGTTGGCGTCCTTCTCTTCGACAATGCGCATAAGATTGCCGGTTGCCGTTCTGACAATGCGCCCATAGCCGGTGGGAGGATCGATAATCGTGCTCAAGACCGTCACGGCACGATCATCACTCACATGCTCCTGCTGCATCCGCACCAACGTCTGTGGACGGAGTAGCGGAACGTCACCATTCAGAATAATCACATCTCCGTGATAATCCCTCAGTTCATGAATCGCAGATTTAACAGCGTGACCGGTGCCCTGTTGCGAGCTTTGTGTTACCCAGATCACATCGTCGGCGTCAACGGATTCTTTGACGCGTTCCGCCTGGTGACCGACAACCACGATGATCTTCTCAGGATAGAGCTGCCTGGAGGTTCGGAGAATATGATCGAGAAGGGTACGACCTGCCACTTTGTGCAGGACCTTGGGCAGACTGGAGCGCATTCGTGTTCCCAGTCCCGCTGCCAAAATCAGTATGGCGCTGGAGTGCATGCGCTGTGGCCCTCCCAAATGGTTCTACAACGTTCATGAATCCCTGAATTATGAACCGTAAGCCGTTCCGATATCAAGCAGGGACGTTACTCCAGAGCGGTTCAAGAATGAACTCTCAATAAAAAATCCGTTCTTTCACAACAAAAACGGCGTCGAAACCTGACGCGAGCGTGACGCTCTTTCATGCGCGGTTTCGACGCCGTTCGGAACCAGTTCCACCTGTGCGGCAGAAGCGTCTGCTACCAGTAGCGACTGATGTGGTCAGGATGTAAAGCCGTATGCATCCACTTTTGCCTTGGCAAACTGCAGACGTTCCTTAGTGCTCACCTGTACAGGGTCGGCATTGTCGATGGTGGTCATCTTTTTCAATGCCTTGGTTGTCTCTTTAATCTCGGCTTCCGCTTCTTTGAGGTCGATATCCTCACGGGTCACGGCTTTATCAACCAACACGGTCACGATATCTTGTGAAACCTCGGCAACACCTCCACCGACGGCATACACTTCACCCTCTTCTTGACCGGTATCGACGATGAGCATGCCAGGACGCACTTCCGAAATCAGACGCGTATGACCGGGCAGAACACCGAAGTCACCATCAAGTCCGGGCACCAGAACCGTCGGCACCTCAGCGTCGATGAGTTTCTTTTCGGGCGTAACCAACTGCAACTGTACGGTAACGGCCATGGTAATTCCTGTTGCAATGATGCGTGATTGTCGCTGACTCTGATGAGTGCGGGAACGATAGCACCATCGTTCCCGCTCACTGTATTATCAGAGCGTTTTGGCTTTGGCGACGGCATCGTCAATGGTGCCGACCATATAGAAGGCTGCCTCAGGCAGGTCGTCGTGCTTGCCTTCGACGATCTCCTTGAAGCCACGAATGGTCTCTTTCAGGGAGACGTAGACACCCTTCTGACCGGTGAAAGCCTCGGCGACGTGGAAGGACTGAGAGAGGAAACGCTGGATCTTGCGGGCACGGGCCACAACCAGCTTGTCGTCCTCAGAGAGTTCGTCCAAACCTAGGATGGCGATGATATCCTGCAGTGATTTATAGGTCTGAAGGGTTTCCTGAACTTCACGAGCGACGGCGTAATGCTCATCTCCAACCACCTGCGGATCGAGAATACGGGAGGTGGAGTCGAGTGGATCCACCGCCGGATAGATACCCATCTCAGCGATCTGACGCGAAAGCACCGTTGTCGCATCAAGATGCGAGAAGGCGGTAGCCGGCGCCGGGTCGGTGAGGTCATCGGCAGGAACGTAGATGGCCTGCACCGAGGTGATGGAGCCGTTCTTGGTGGTGGTAATCCGCTCCTGCAGGGCACCCATATCGGTGGCCAGAGTGGGCTGGTAACCCACGGCAGAGGGGATACGACCGAGAAGGGCCGACACTTCCGAACCCGCCTGGGTAAAGCGGAAGATGTTGTCGATGAAGAGCAGCACGTCCTGACCACCAAAGTCACGGAAGTACTCGGCGACCGTCAAACCGGTGAGCGCCACACGAGCACGTGCCCCTGGGGGTTCGTTCATCTGACCGTAGACCAGGGCAGCCTTGGACTTCTCGTAGCTATTGGGATCGACAACACCACCTTCGATCATCTCGTGGTAGAGGTCGTTACCTTCACGGGTACGCTCACCCACACCGGCAAACACCGAATAACCACCGTGGCCCATGGCGACGTTGTTGATCAACTCCATGATCAGCACTGTCTTACCCACACCAGCACCGCCGAAGAGTCCGATCTTACCACCCTTCGAATAGGGGGCGAGGAGATCGACGACTTTGATGCCGGTTTCCAGGATCTCTGCTTCGGTTGACTGCTGATCGAAGGTAGGAGCGGGACGGTGAATCGGCAGGAAATTCTCGGTTTTGACTGGGCCGAGGTTGTCGATGGGGTTACCAACCACATCCATGATGCGACCCAGAGCGGGCTCACCCACCGGAACGGTGATGGGAGCACCGGTATCGGTCACGGGCTCACCGCGAACGATGCCGTCCGTGCTCTGCATCGAGATGGTACGCACGGTGCTTTCACCCAAATGCTGCGACACTTCCAGGGTGATCTGCTCCTCGTTACGCACCATGTGCAGAGCGTTCAGGATCGCGGGAAGCTCTCCGTCAAAACGGACATCGACCACCGGGCCGACCACCTGAACCACATGTCCTGTATTTTCACTCATGGGAAAAACTCCGTTTGTATCTTTAAGTATCCGAAATGACGGATAACGCTGTAACTGGTTCCTAACCCTTCAGCGACTCGGCACCACCGATGATCTCCATAAGCTCGGTGGTAATGGCGGCCTGACGGGTACGGTTGAACAGGATCTGCAGTCTCCGGATCATATCACCGGCATTGCGCACCGCATTGTCCATGGCGGTCATTCGAGCACCGTGCTCGGAGGCGTCGGATTCAACAAACGCCTTATAGAGCTGAACGGTAATGTTACGCGGCAGCAGAGAGTCCAGGATTTCATCATCGGAAGGCTCGAAAATATAACCGCCTTCAATGCTCTCCTTCTTCTCCAGGCTGGCCCCACTCTCCTCTTCCACAGCCGCCGGCATCAGCGACTGCCAGGTGAGTTCCTGGGTCATGGCCGATTTGAAGGTGTTGAAGACCATCAGGCATTGATCGAACGTACCTTCACGGTAGGCGGCAACAAGCTCATTACCGATAGTGGTCTGCACCGAATCGAAAGAGAGCTTGTTCGAAGGACCGGGGTGATGGGAGCGGAT
>JADGBX010000242.1 GCA_015231265.1 Magnetococcales bacterium
GATCACCACGCCGACCCAGCCCAGGGCCGCGGTCAGCGGATCACCGGAAAAGAGAAAGGCGGAGCCGATGAAAAAGAGCAGGGTCAAAGCCCAGGCGATGAAGTCGAATCGGTCGATGGATCCGGCAAGAAAGGCTTTCACGGCCATGGTGCGACTCCTCACAAGAATAGACGATCACGGTGTGCACTCACTGAGTACTCAAAGTAAGGGTTGAGTCAACAGCCGGTCATGACAAGGGAAAAAGAGAGTGCAGCACACCGTCTCTTTGACACACTCTTCCATGGGCGTACACTGTGTCGGGTACTTATTGATAGTGAACGACAGAGGATGTCGTCTCTACTGTTTTCAGGAGTCCTATCCATGTTAAGTGACATCAGTCCCGTCAGTATCGCCCTTTTTCTCGGAGTGATCGTTCTGTTTATCTGGATCGATCTGCACACCACCAAAAAGGGAGAGCCGGTGAGCCTGAAAAAGGCGATCCTCTGGTCCTCCATCTGGGTGTCGGTCTCCATGGCGTTTGCCGGTTATGTGGGTGTCACCTACGGATTCGAGAAGACCTCGCTCTTTCTGGCCGGTTACCTGTTGGAGTTGAGCTTGTCGGTTGATAATCTCTTTGTCTTCATGGCGGTCTTCTCCTCCTTTGCGGTGAAGAGTGCCGATCAACACCGCGTGCTCTACTACGGCATCATCGGCGCCTTGATCATGCGCTTCATCTTCATCGCTCTGGGAACCTCTCTGTTGCTGCTCGGCCAGTGGGTGTTGGGTCTGTTCGGGATCTTCGTGCTCTGGACCGCCTGGGAGATGTGGAAGTCGATGAAGAAGGACGAGGAGGAGATCGAAGACTACACGCACCACTGGTCGGTCAATCTGGTCAAACGTTTTCTGCCGGTGCATCCTCGCATGGAGAAGGATCACTTCTTCACCCGGCAACCGGATCCGGAGAAGAGTGACGGTTCCCTGCGGTTGATGGTCACGCCGATGTTTCTCTGTCTGATCTGTGTCGAGATGGCCGACGTGATGTTCGCGTTCGACAGTGTGCCCGCCATCATCGCCATCACCCAGGAGCCGTTCCTGATCTACACCTCCAACATCTTCGCCATTCTCGGCCTGCGCTCCATGTACTTTGTGCTGGAGGCGGCCAAGCGCTATCTCTGCCACCTGGAGAAGGCGGTGATCGTCATTCTGATCTTCATCGGGATCAAGATGCTGTTAATGACATTCACCGACATCCATCTGCCGGCCATGGTGAGTCTGGGCGTGGTATTTTCGGCGCTTATGGTGGGCATCGTCGGCTCGTTCATCTTCCCTGAGAAAGAAGAAGAGGATCCCCCATCCGATACCCCTCAGAAGGCGGAATCGGCGTGAGTGGCAGGCACTGTTTGAAGGGAGAACAGCCTTCTCACGCCGGAGAATCCTATCCTCTCCGGCGTGAGGGTAGACAGTGTTGAAAAGGGGAGACAGATGAGGCTGTCAGTCGTCAGAAGTCGATGTTACGAACCCTGGCTGACGGCCAGTGCCTCTTTGAAGTCGAGGCGACCGTCGTAGAGCGCCTTGCCGGTGATGGCGCCGGAGATGACGTTGCCGTTGGCGAAGGGGCCGGCGTTGGCAGCGGCCTCTTTGACGTCATCAAGGCAGGAGATGCCACCGGAGAGAATGACCGGGATAGAGATCTCCTCCGCCAGCGAGCGCGTTGCAGCGATGTTGGGGCCGGTCATGGCGCCGTCGCGGGAGATGTCGGTGAAGATGATCTCCGCAACGCCCACATCCTCGAACCGCTTGGCCAGATCCACCGCCGTGATGTCGGTCACTTCCGCCCACCCCTCCACGGCAACCATGCCGTCACGGGCATCGATTCCCACCGAGATGTGACCGGGAAAGGCGTTGCACGCCTCTTTGACGAACGCCGGCTCTTTACACGCTATAGTACCGAGGATGGCGTACTGGATGCCGCTGCTGATGGCGTTCTCAATGCCGGCGATGGTGCGTAAACCGCCGCCCAGTTCCGCCGGGATGGTCAGAACATCCATGATATCGCCGATCGCTTTGGCGTTGATCGCCTTGCCGGCAAAGGCGCCGTTGAGATCGACGATATGGAGCCGTTCCGCGCCCAGGGACTGCCATTTGCGGGCCATGGCTGCAGGGTCGTCGGAGTAGACGGTCTCCTGATCCATGTCGCCCTGAAAAAGGCGAACGCACTTGCCGTTCTTGAGGTCGATGGCAGGAATGATGATCATCGTCGTCTCCGATACGCTTGATGGATCGTGCAGTGGGACAGGGAGTCGCCGCCCAGCCGTTTACGGTTTCCAGGCCAAGAAGTTCTTCAGCAGTTGCAGGCCGAACTTCTGGCTCTTCTCCGGGTGGAACTGGGTGGCGAAGAGATTGTTACGCGCCACAGCCGCCACGAACGGAATACCGTAGTCGCTCATGCCGGCGATCTCCTCCTTGTTACTGGCGACACCGTGGAAGGAGTGGACGAAATAGAAGTGGGACGCGTCGGGTATCTCCGCCCACAGGGGGTGCTTCTCCTGCGTCTGGGAGACGCGGTTCCAACCCATGTGCGGCACTTTGAGGTGGCGGCTGTTGTCCTCGGGGTCGGACATCTTCTTGGAGAAGGCGTCGACGGTGCCGGGGATCAGGTCCAGGCCGGGGTGGGTGCCGAACTCGTGGCTCTCACTGAAGAGAAGCTGCATGCCGACACAGATGCCGAGAAAGGGGCGACCGGCGTTGATGTGTTCGGTTATCGGTTCCACCAGATCGCGGTTGTCGAGATTGGCGCGACAGTCGGCGAACGCACCGACTCCGGGCAGGATGATGCGATCCGCTTTGGCCAGTTTTTTGGGTTTGTCGGTCACGTCAGGATCGCCACCGACGGATTCCACCGCCTTGGCCACCGAGCGTAGATTACCGGAGCCGTAATCGATGATGAGCGTGCTCATGCCGACAGAGTTCCTTTCGTACTGGGTACCTCGCCACTACGGCGGGGATCCGGGGTGCAGGCCTCACGAAGAGCGCGGGCCAGAGCTTTGTAACACGATTCGATGATGTGGTGATTGTTGTCACCGCAGAGGCTGGTCACATGCAGGGTGATCCGGGCGTTGTTGGCAAACGCCGTGAACCACTCTCGAAACAGCTCCACATCGAAGGTGCCGATCTTTTCGGCGTGAAACGGGACATCCCAGACCAGGCTTGGTCGGTTGGAGAGGTCCACCACCACGCGGGCCAGCGCTTCATCCAGGGGTACATAGGCGTGGCCGAAGCGGGTGATGCCGCGTCGTTCGCCCAGTGCCTGGCGGAAGGCGTCACCCAGTGCGATGCCCACATCCTCCACCGTATGGTGGAAATCGATATGGAGATCCCCTTTGGCCGCGACGCGCAGATCGAACAGGCCATGGCGGGCGATCTGATCGAGCATGTGATCGAGGAATCCGATGCCGGTATCGATATCCGACTCGCCGGAACCGTCCAGATCCAGAAGCACTTCGATATCGGTTTCACCGGTTTTGCGATTGACCGCAGCCTGACGGTTCACGGGTCTCTACTCCCAGGGGTTTGTCACACACGAAAACTCAAACTCCGAACTCTACCACGCCCCCCGGTCGGGAACCAGACTCTGCAACCGCATTTCTCTCACGGAGTATAGGACACGCCCTCAGAGAGGAAACGATAAAAAAAGCCGCGATCCTCATGTTTACTGAGAGGATCGCGGCGTGTGCATCAATCGGTGTCGGCTATTACGGTGCCGAAGATCGATCAGAAGCGTTCGAACTCATCATCACCGCTCATGTCGATGTCGGCGCCGCCGCCACTGGGTGCCGGAAGAGCCGCCGGTTTCGGGGCGCTCTTGGCAACCGGTCGTGCCGTGGCCGTGGGCCGGGCTGCCGGTCGCGCTGCCGGACGTGCTGCCGGTCGTGCTGCTGCGGGAGCGGCTCGGCTGGCTGCCGGTCTGGGCGCGGGTGTGCTTTTACGTCCCATGCCACCGGCGGCGTTGTCCACCTTGAAGAAGTTGATGGCCCGTTTCAGCTCATTGGCCTGACCGCTGAGATCATCGGCTGTTGCCGACATCTCCTCCGAGGCACCGGCATTCTGCTGAATCACCTGATCCAACTGCTGAATGGCGGAGTTGATCTGCTCGGCGCCCTGGTTCTGCTCCTGACTGGCGGCAGCGATCTCCTGCACCAGCTCCGCCGTCTTCTGGATGTCCGGGACCAGGGTGTTGATGATGCCACCCGCCTTCTCGGCCACTTCCACACTGGAGGAGGAGAGGGCGCTGATCTCACCGGCGGCACTCTGGGAGCGTTCCGCCAGCTTGCGCACCTCGGCGGCCACCACGGCGAAGCCCTTGCCGTGTTCCCCGGCCCGGGCCGCTTCGATGGCGGCGTTGAGGGCCAGCAGGTTGGTCTGACGGGCGATCTCTTCGATGATACCGATCTTGTCGGCGATCTCCTTCATGGCGTGCACCGCTTCAGAGACCGATTTACCGCCCTCTTCAGCGTCCTGAGCCGCCTTCTGACTCATGCCCTGCGTATTGCGGGCGTTGTCGGTGTTGTTGGCGATGTTGGCGACCATCTCCTCCATGGCCGAGGAGGTCTCCTCGACGGAGGCGGCCTGCTCGGTGGAGCCGGAAGAGACCTGCTGGGCGGTGCTGGTCATGGAGTT
>JADGBX010000243.1 GCA_015231265.1 Magnetococcales bacterium
CGACGACACCGTTCAACCCCAGCAGAATCGCGCCGTTATAGCGCCGGTGATCGAAGCGGTCCCGAAATCGGTTCAAAGCCGGACGTACGAAGAAGTACCCCAGCTTCGCCATCAGTGACGAGCGGAACGACTCCTTGAGCATGTGGGTGATCATCTGGGCGACCCCTTCCGAGGTCTTGAGGCTGACGTTACCGACAAAACCGTCACACACCACCACGTCCACCGGCCCTTTGAAGATGTCATCCCCTTCGACGCTGCCGATGAAGGTGTCGCTGGTGCGTTTGAGGATCTCGCCCGCCTCCTTCACCACGCCGTTGCCCTTCACCTCCTCCTCACCGATATTGAGCAGGCCGACCCGGGGTTTCTCCAACCCCATGATCACCTGGGCGAAAACGCTGCCCATGGTGGCGAACTGCACCAGATGCTCCGCAGTACAATCGACGTTGGCACCCAGATCCAGCATCAGAGTGTCGCTCTCGATGGCCGGCAACAGGGAGGCGATGGCCGGGCGATCCACCTGCGGCAGCATCTTGAGCACGAAGCGGGCCGTGGCCATCAGCGCACCGGTGTTTCCGGCAGAGACGAAGGCATCCGCCGTACCCGCCTTGACCAGATTGGCCCCGACACGCATGGAGGAGTCCTTCTTCTTGCGCAGAGCCACCGACGGTTTCTCTGCCATGCCGACCACTTGACTGGCCGGATGGATCTGAAACCGACTCCGCTCCCCGTTCTGTTTGCCGAGTTGCTCGGAGATCGCATCCTCCTGCCCAACCAGGATGAATGCAACCTCGGGATTTCTCCGGGCCGCCCGTATGGCACCCTCAATCACCATTCCGGGAGCATCATCGCCCCCCATGGCATCAAGAGCTATGGTAACCGACACGATTCAGGATCCTTGATTGGATAGAGATCAGAGCGCATGAACAGAAAGCGTCACACCTCCGCACACCACCAGAGAAAACGGACGGGGCCGGATCAGATCGACAACACTGTTTCGAAGCTGGCCATGAGCATCGGTTCAAGGCCGGACCCCGCGGTGTTGCTCCCTCACCGCCCACTCAAATCAGGCTGTACGGAGTACCCTTTCGATACGGTAATGGTGCAGAGTCAGAACATACAGTACTGCAACGCACCGACACCGGTTTTGCAGGGGGGGAGCGTGCAGCATGCACCTCTGCCATCGATTCAACTCCACACCCCGTTGACAGCGGGTATCTCTATTCGTCGTCGACGGTCAGCACCTCACGATCCTTGTACCAACCGCACTTCATGCAGACACGATGGGGCTGCTTGGACTCCTGACAGTTGGGACAGGTGGAGAGGGAGGATGCGGCAATCGCATCATGGGAGCGACGCAGTCCACGACGGGACTTGGAGATTTTATGCTTTGGGACAGCCATGGAGACAACTCCTTCTTAAGTCATGCGATAGGGTGTAAACCACCCTGTTATGACGATATTTTAAGATTAGCCAACGCAGCAAAGGGACCCGTGGGCTCCGGGTCGGCGCAGCCGCATTGTTCACGATTAAGATCGGCTCCGCAACCGGCGCAGAGCCCTGCGCACGCTTCACTGCACAACGGAACCATCGGTACGGAGAGAATCACCTCTTCGGCCACAAGGCGCTTCAGAGAGAGCTCTCCCTCTTCAAGATAGACCAGATCCTCTTCCATCTGGTGTTCACCCGGCACATCGTCCGGATCACTGCCGATCATGTAGAACCGTTCGAACCGCATCATCAGACGGGTATCGAACTCGGCCAGACAGCGGGAGCAGGGCTGATGAATCGTCGCCTCCACCGTGCCGTGGGCCAGAAACCGGCCCCCGTCCCGGCGCAGGGTGAGATCCAAGTGAGCCGGGCTTTTCACCCGCAGATCCTCCGACTCCACACCCTCGGAGAGAGCGACGACCGAGATCTCTCCGGAGATGGTACTCCCCTCCCCGGAGAGGGAGGTGAGAGCCACCACCGTGGCGGAGAGGTCGCGCGGGGTCTTGCCGTGCGCGCTCGATGTTTGCGTACTCATCCTCGAATCCAATAGATGAACAGCAGCCCGAGAGTCATCAGGATGAATCCGGTCTGGCGCAGGCCGGAATCCGGAACCTCCGCTATTTTCACCACCCACTGCCGCATGGACGAAGGGGCGATAAAATAGGGAATACCCTCGATGATCAGCACCAGGCCCAGTGCAGTGAGAAAATCATCCACGCTCGGTCTCAGCGCTCAGTTTTTCCGTGCAGCCCTTTGAAGTACCGGAAGAACTGCGAATCCGGCGTCAACATCACCGTCGTATCCTTCCGGAGACCGTTACGATACGCCTCCATGCTGCGGAGGAACTGGTAGAACTCCTGATCCCGATTGAAGGCATCGGCGTAGATCGCCGCAGCGGTCGCGTCGCCCTGACCGCGCAGAGTCTGGGAGGTTTCGTAGGCGTTGGCCAGAATCACTTCCCGCTCCTTGTCGGCCTTGGAGCGGATCTTGGCACCCTCCTCTTCACCCTGGGCTCGGTACTGCTTGGCCTGACGTTGACGCTCGGTCTGCATGCGCCTGAACACCGCTTTCGAGTTCTCAGGTGGCAGGTCGGTACGTTTGATGCGCACATCGACGATCTCGATACCGTACTGTCCCGCCTGTTTGTTGGCCTGGGTCTGAATCTTACCCATCAACAGCTCACGCTCACCGGAGACGATCTCCATCATGGTGTACTGACCCAGCACCTCACGAAGGTTGGAGTAGATGATGTCGTTGAGGCGGGAGGCGGCGCCCAACTCGTTGCGCACCGTCTGGTAGTACTTCAGAGGATCGATGATGCGCCAACGGGCGTAGTTATCCACCTTGAGGTTCTTCTTGTCCTTGGAGAGAACCTCTTGGGGATCCTGATCGAAGCTGAGCAGTCGTCTATCGAAGGTGTAGACATCCTGGATAAACGGGATTTTATAGTTAAGCCCGGCCTCTTTGATGGCGCGAACCGGTTTACCGAGCTGTACCACCAGCGCTTGTTCGACCTGATGCACGGTAAAGAGTGAGTGTGACAGCAGAACCAGCACCAGAACACCCAGCACCAGCACCGACATGGGATTGATTTTATTCATGAGCGGTCTCCGGGCTTCAGCGAGCGTTCTGAGGTGTTGAACCGGTGCGCATTCCGCCGAGGCCACCCAGGGGCAGCAGAGGCAGGATATCGCTGGTGTTACCGGATTCGACGATCACCTTATTGGCGTTACCCATCACCTCTTCCATCGACTCCAGATAGAGACGGGTGCGGGTCACATCCTTGGCCTTCTCGTACTCGGTCAGCAGAGAGAGAAAACGCTGCGCGTCACCTTTGGAGCGCGCCTCTTTGGCCGCTTTGTACGCTTCCGCTTCCTGAACCACCCGAGCCGCTTCACCGCGCGCTTTGGGCAGAATATCGTTGGCGTAGGCGTGGGCTTCGTTGATGGCGCGTTCCCGGTCTTCACGGGCACTGGCCACATCCTTGAAGGCGTGGATCACATCCTTGGGCGGGGCCACGTTCTGTAGCTGCACCGACATGATGTGAACGCCGCTCTTGTAGTCGTCCAGAATGGCCTGGGTCAGCATCTTGGTATCGGCCTGGATCCTATCCTTGCCGAAGGTGAGCACGTTATCGATCTCGTTGGTACCGATCACCTGACGAATCGCCGACTCCACCGCGTTACGCACCATTTTGTGCTTGTCGCGGGCGGGGTTGTGGACGTTGAACAGGTAGTCCGCCGCCTCTTTGATGCGGTACTGCACGGTGAGGTCGATATCGACGATATTCTCATCACCGGTGAGCATCAGCGACTCCACCGGCACATCGATGGAGCTGCGGTTACGCGTCCGATAACCCAGCTCGATCCGCTGCACCTGGGTCACTTTGGGTTTGTAGACGGTCTCGATGGGAAAGGGGAGGTGAAAATGCGGTCCCGACTTGGTGGTCTGGACATACTTGCCGAATCGCACCACCACGCCCTGTTCATCCGGACCCACCACATAGATGCCCGTGGACATCCAGAGCAGAAAAGCGATGCCGGCCATAATCGGCCACGCTTTCATGCTCCCGCCCGGCATGTTACCGCCGAACTTGTCGCGGGCCATTTTAAACACCTTCTCCATGTCCGGTGGCGGTGGCGTATTGGGCCCCTGCCCCCACGGTCCCTGCTGCCGGCCTCCGTTATTGTCCCAAGACATGCAGTCTTCTCCCGTTGCCGTCCCTGAATACCTTGCATGAGGCGCTCCCCGTGGGAACGGCCCATACACCTTGATTGATCACTCTTTCCCATCCTCGTCGCTCCGTTTCCGGCCTGTCGAGGTCATGAGGAAAGTTCTCTATTTTTTCTCAATGCGTTGCCGCTGTAAAGGTCTGCTCCTTCCTGAATGGCGAAAAAGCGGATTCATACCTTCTCTTCAGCCACCATCGTCGCCATCCTGCAGCCCCACCCAGGAGAGAACAGCCGCTGCTGCCGTCTCCGTGCGCAGGATCCGTGCTCCCATGGATATGGCGATGGTTTCTCGGGTGCGCAACGCCTGCCGCTCCGCATCGCTCCATCCTCCTTCCGACCCCACCAGCAGCGCCAGCGGTCCGTTCAGAAGCGAGGGGGAGAGGCGCGCCAGAGGGGTGCGCGGTTCGTCGAGATCGAGCCAGAGTGTGCGTGTC
>JADGBX010000244.1 GCA_015231265.1 Magnetococcales bacterium
AGATTTTGATTTTTTTTTCGGTTCGGAGTACATTTATATGGGTGCCTCTGTTTCTGGAGTGTTGTGGGAAGATAGGAGCTTTTTTCCTGTTTTCACACTTCGCCAGTGAAGACAGATTGGTTTGGAATCGGCTGGATTGTGCGCGGTTGGCGGACACTGGAGGGCGTAATGTCGAGGGAAGAGACACAGTTAAAACAGGAAGTTGACGAGCCGAATGAGTCACAGAGTGCTGTTTCCGAAGAAACAAACGAGAGTGTAGAACAGACCCGGAAATCCATGGTGCATGATGCAGAACGCGCCCGCCGTCGGCGCCTTCTAAAAGGGATTGCAGCGGGTGTTCCTGCGGTTATGACCCTGCAGAGCGGATCGGCTTTGGCAGGCAGTACCACCACCTGTGTGCAGGAGAATGGCAGTGCTTCCTCTCCTGGGACTCGTTGTGTTATCAGTGATACTACCGGAAATGGGGATTGGAAACGCGGTCAGGAGTCAGCCTATTTTGGTGGCATTGCCTTTGATGGCGATGGTGCGTCAGATGCCTATTGCATGATCTACGTCAACTCTGATGGAACGGAGGCGACCTCCGCAGCTGGTGGTGCTGGCAACTACGGAGGGGATGGTGGAACAACCTCTAACCCCGTTGCCGGATACTATGCCATCACCAACACGTGTTGGAGTTCTTTCACCTGAGCGCTTCAGATTCAATGCAGTCAACGCAGAATAATCACTCGAATATTGATGGTGACCTTGATCCTGGTGGTGTCTCATCCGAGGCAGATGTCTTGACGGATCGTTGGAGTGTGGCTTCTCCGCATCTTCTGCACTGGACGACGCTGGAGGATGCGCATTTCCTCTTTGATGAGCGCTCAGGAACGACGCATATTCTCAATGACATCTCTAGATTGATCATGGAGCGGCTCATTGAGCGACCGGATTCGGTGATGCATCTGACTCACGATCTTTTTGGTCCTTTCCCTTTAGATCTATCACAGAATAAGAGAGTCGATGATGGTAAGCCCTCCCTTGGGCTCTATGAAGCACTCTCACGTGTCAGATTATTGATGAGTCACCTGGACCAGCTTGGGCTGGTACATCCTGTGGGAATGTATCCTACTCCGTCATCCAGTGAGCAGGCAGCTACGTCCCCATGAGATTCCAGGAGTGGAGCGTTGATGACTTGACCGAGTGCTTGCGGGGTGATGGACTACGCTGGCGTTCCGGTCCGTTTATCATACATGCGATCGCAGATGCTCCCGGCCTTGTTGAGCCCATGCGCCGACTCTATGCCTATCATGAAATCCTGACCACCCCCTATCGGGATGTTGCCGATTTTCATCTGGAGTTAGCCAGAGGGCAGTGGCTGCGTCGTTGGTTTCGACCAACTATCCATTTTTTGCCGACTGGTCGTGCCTCGGGATCGCCCATGGCTCCCTTTCCTTTGGACCACGCCTTACCGTTGCTGGAGTGGGGGCAGAACTGGTGCATCGCTTCTCGGGCTAATCACTATCTTATGTTGCATGCCGGGGTAGTTGCCAAGAAAGGGAAGGCTCTTCTATTGCCGGGGACGCCGGGATCAGGAAAAAGCACACTGGCTGCTGCACTCTCACTCAGTGGCTGGCAACTGCTCTCCGATGAGTTTGCACTGTTGCACCCATACAGTGGACGACTTCACCCGCTGGCTCGGCCGGTAGCGCTGAAGAATGAATCGATTCAGGCAGTGCGGGATTTTTCGAACAAAGCGGTGATCGGGCCGGAATTTCCCAAAACCCGTAAAGGTACTGTGGCCCATCTTCGTCCTCCGAAGGAGAGTGTTGATCTGGTAGATCGGGTCATTGATCCAGTGTGTGTGGTACGGCCCGTGTTCAAGGCGGCTGCCCCCACTACCGTCCAGCCATTGCCGAAAGATAATGGTTTTTTGATTTTGGCTCGCAATGCGTTCAACTTTGAAATGCAGGGGAAAAGGGGTTTCAGAGCTGTGGAGCGCGTCATCGGAAAATGTGACAGTTTCGAGATGGTTTTTGGACAGTTGGATGAAGCTGTTGCTGCATTGGAAGAGATCTTTGCTTCAAGTGTCAAGAAGGATTGCGGGTCGCCGTTGAGGTGATACCATGGCGCTGGTGGTCGGTGGAATCGTTAGCCTGAATAGTGCACAAGTTGCTTCTGTGGTCGCGTAGCAATTTGATTCGACAGTGGATTTCTCGAAGATACGCCATACTTTCCGTATGGCTATCTGAAAGAAATATGCTTTTGAATCAAGGGTGTGCGGGTGTCTGTGGCTCGTGTACTAACCTTGGTTAGAGTTCGTGTGGATCGTACAGGGAGGTTTCAATGTCAAAGGGGGCCTGGAGAACCGTGACATTGAGGGGGGCGGATGCTTCCAGTGATGAAGATCGGTCATTGGGAATTCTCTATCGCAAAGGGGAGGTGATCTTGCGTCAAGGAGACCACCCTGAAGCGATGTACTCCATCCAGAGGGGGCTGGTCGAAGCGGTGATGGAGACCCGCTATGGTGAAGAGCATCTCGGGATTCTGAAACAGGGGGATATCTGTGGCACCGTTGCCGTAATCCTGAAGACCCCCCAAGTGGCGACTTTTCGGGCGTTGGTGGATACTCGGGTGATCAAGCTGGATGGACGGAATGTGATTACCCGTATGCACCAGGACCCCTCGTTGGCCTTTCGGGTGATCAGTCGAATGGCGCGCCATATCAATGACCTGGATCGCAAGATGCAGGATACCCTGCACTCTGCTCATGCGCACGATGCATTGCCGGACCAGAATCATGACATCCTCTCCAACGATGATGAGATGAGCGGGCATTCTGAAGCAGAAGGCGGTTCTTCATCCGATAAGACTCTCTCCATTCCCATGCGGCGGATGAAAGCGCCTCTCGTGACCATCTCTCGGGACTTCGGGGCGGGAGGAGGCAAGATCGGTGCGATGCTGGCGGAACGATTGGGCGCAGAGTGTTTCGACAATCAGATCGTTGATCGCATCGCTGATACCATGCACTTCGATCACGATGAAGTCGAAGACATGGATGATCGTATCCACAATCATATCGAAGAGTGGTTGCATGCGATCGTGGCTAAAGAGCACCTGTCACGTCAGGTCTATTGGCGTGGATTGGTGCGCATTGTTCGAGATATCGCAGAAAATGGGGGTGTTATCATCGGTCGAGGTGCGCATCTGATTCTTGCGGACAGACATCTGTTCCGACTGCGGTTGACCGGTTCTCTGGAGTTGTGTTCCCGTCGTGTTCAGGTGAGGACCGGTCTTGGTATGAAACGGTCCCGAAAACTGGTTAAGACAACCAATCACGAGCGGGAAGAGTTCGTACGAAAGCTCTATAAACGTTTTCCAACACACAAGACCTACTATGATCTGGTGCTCAGCACCGACGATATGCCAGAAAAGGATGTGGTGGATGTGATTCTCTTCAGCATGAAACGAATGGGGTTTCATCTGCCCAACGGGATATAGTTATTCAAGAGGGTTTTGCACTATTCGGGCACTTGACGGACGGAAACGACGGTCACCATGATCGTCGTTTTTTTTATTCAGCTGGAGAACATGGTAGGATATCTCGGTCATGGTAGGCCAGACAGAGTCTGGTAGGGGGTAAAGACTCTGTAGATCAACAGGGGAGAGGTGCGCTCGGGGGCTTGAGATGAATGAAGCAGCGTTAGCCTGGTTTCTATTATCGGTTGGATATATCGTCTGGGATTCCATGCGGGCCAGGTGGATGCGACTGCCTGATCCCACACTGATCACGCCCTTTGAGATGGCAGCGCTTCGTGATGGGTGGCGTGGTGTTGTTCATCTGGCGCTGTATGAACTGATCCAGTCCAAGGCTGTCAGAGTTGAGTATGATGCTGGACCTGAGGGGGATTCTGAGGACGAAGAAACGCGGCGTAGCCGACGCCGCGATAAGAATCGACCCAAACCTACCTTCCATGCTGAAGGTGGTGCGCGTCTTTCCGGACAGTCAGAATTTGCGAAAATGCTCTACCGACGTCTGCACAATGCAAAAGTTGGAATGACGCTGGAGCAGTTGGTTTTGGATGAAACGCCAAAAAAGGAGTCACTCAGTCACTGGGCTGCCGTGACAAGAAATCTGGCTAAAAAGGGTTTGACGAGAGGTGGAAAATCAACACAGCATCTGGTTCTGGCCTATCTTTCGGCGTTCATCTCCGTGCTTCTCTTGGGTGATGATGCGGATTACTGGTTGCTCTGGTTTGTTTTAGCAATCCCCCTGTTTATTTCCAAACCGTGGAAAAAGGGGACCTCTCCCTTGGGTAAGAGGTTCTTGAAGGCGAGTCAGGGTGATTTGGAGTGGTTACGGAGAGACTTCAAGAGAGGTGAGCGTCCGGAAGGTGTTGAGCCTCTGTTTATCGCCGGGGTGTTTGGTCTGTCCGCAGTGGCAACCGACCTTCCGGATGTGATGCAGTCCGTCTTCACCTATCCGCGCATGCGTGAGGAGGGGAGCTATGCAGGAGGGTGTGGCTGCGGTGGTTGCGGTTCCGATCCTTCAACAGTTGCCACGGATACGGCCGCCACTCCGGGAGGGTGTGGAAGTGGTGGTTCTGATGGAGGCTGTGGGGGCGGGTCGGATGGAGGCGGCTGTGGGGGAGGTGGGTGTGGGGGGG
>JADGBX010000245.1 GCA_015231265.1 Magnetococcales bacterium
AGCCCTTCCCAAGTAAAGAATCAACACAGTTGCTGGACCTGGGGAGATCGCCCCTTCGGGGCTTGGTCAAAGACCAATAATCTGTTGGTTACATGTACAGATTTGAGTTGGAACGACTCTATACGATCAGAGCAGGCGGTTATGCACCGGAAGCGATGGGGATCACACCCGGCTTCATCCGCAGGAACACACCGGGGCGCACCGTGGCGCAGCGACTGCAAATGGAGTGGAAATTCCCCTCGGCGATGCTCTTGCGCAGAGCCAGATAGGGGTGGCCGTTCCAGATCTCTTCCAAGGAGGACTCCAGCACCGACCCCATCACCAACTTGCGGGTAAGATCGTAACAACAGGCGAGAACCGAACCGTCCGAGGCGATGGTGAGGGTGTTCTCCACATGATCACACGCATGGATATCGTCCGTGCGCCCCGGCTCGGGGAAGGTGTCGTAGATCTGGGGATCCACCTCCATGTGCGGCCAGCGCATGGCCCAGGTGGTTTTGAAGGTGACCTGATCGGAGTAGTCGGCAAATGCGTCGAGAAGATAGGGGGCAGGCTCCGGAAGAGCGTTCCGGTCGAACCCCTCAGGCCGAGCAAACCGGGTCTGACTGATGGCGACGTCGGGATGGGAGACACCCAGTTGCTTCTTCAAGGCCAGCAAGCCGCGGATGTTGTCGATGACGGTGGCACCGTCACTCTTTCTCCGCACGAAATCGTTCTCCTCCACCCCTTCACCATCCAGAGAGAACTCAATGGCGTGCAGACCGCTGTCGATCAACGCCCGTGCCCGCTCCAGCGTCAACACCATGCCGTTGGAGACGGTTTTGACATGGGGAATCCCCAGATCCATGACAGATCGGATCATCGCCGGAAACCGTTTATTGAGAAGAGGTTCTCCACCGTGATAGAGCACCGCCACACCGATGGACGCACGATGGGGACGCAGCTGTGCCACGACGCGGTCGAAGGTATCCGGCTTCATCCGGCCACGACGCAACGACACCGTCCCGGTGGGACAGTGAGAACAGGAGAGATTGCAGGCCGATGAGGGCTCGATACGCACCACCCTCGGGAAGGGCCGCCGATACGATTCATACCCGCTCACGCCACCTCCCTCTCCGACCTTCAATAGTATTTAAATATAACAACCACTCACACTTTACGGTGCAGAAGGCGGGACTCCTGATATCCGTAACGCGTGGTTTTGAGCGCGACGATACGCCGATTCTCCGCAGAGAGCTGCTTCTGAATCTCCGCACGCGAGCGTGCCAGTACCGCCTGAGTCTCCGGCATGCGATCGATGATGTGCTGCAGACGCTGTTTGAGCGGCTGGTTGTCCGATCGGCCGGAACGGGATTCACACGCCGGACCCAATCGGGCTACCAGCGCCTCCCACTCGGCAGGAAGCGTTTCGAACAGCTCCGGCTCAAGGCTCTCAGGGTCGGAGATCAGTTCGAGAATCCTCTCCAACCGCCCCAGGATCATTTCAAGATCCTGAGGCAGGCCATCACCGTCCATCATGGCAAACGCCTCCCCGATCACAGACTACGGCTCAAGGTTGGTGCCGAAGGCCGTGTGGCGTACGGATTGGCACGTGCAGGCGCAGGAGAGGGTTTCGGCTTGGCAAAACCGGTTGCCGCCGCCACTTCGGGCGGGGCCTCGGAGCCGGTACCGACATCCGACATCTCAACCCCTTCGGCAGCGGCATGCTGTGCCAGACCACCGGAGGCCTTCACCTGACGCACCGCTTCACGCCATCCTTCAAGCAGAGTCTCCATCTGGGTAATCACCTTCCCGATGTGACTCATCTCCTGCTCCATGTTGGCTTTGGTCAACAGCGTCAACATATAGCCGTAGAGCTCGAACAACTGAATGGCCAGGTCACCACCCTTCTCGAAATTCAGAGTGTTCTGAAGTTCGGCGATAATGGCAATTCCCCGGCGCAAAAACTCCTTGTGGGGTGCGAGATTTCCCGCCTCCATCTCCGTGATGGAGCGTTCCAGAAAACGGATCGCTCCCTCATAGAGGAGAATCAGCAGATCTTCCCGGGACGCCGTGTTCGTCCGCGAGGCTTTATAACTCCGTAGGGCGTATGACATGGGATCCCTTACGCGTTGGCCGAAAGCTGCGCTCCTCGCCAGCCATCCAGCAGGGTTTCCAACTGACGCACGACACGCTGGATAAAGAGAGTGTCATGGGTCAACTCAGCCTGAGAGAGGCTACTCAACATAAACTCGTAAAGACTGTTCAGGTGGGTAGAGATCTGTCCACCCCGTTTGAAGTCCAACGTCCGCTGAAACTCCTCGATGATCTTGCGGCTGCGCTCAAGCAGACCTTTGAAATCGTCGATATTGCCCTCGTCACAAGCGGTCATGGACTTGTTGAGAAAATCGATCGCGCCCACATGGAGTCTGATCAACACCTCCATCTGAGACAACGCCCCTTCGGGCTGTTCACTCTGGGCAGGGGCGGGCTGTTGGGTCATGGTCTGCATCATGGTTTGTGATCTCCTGTTTGGGACCGGCGAAGCAGCCCCCTGTCCAATACCATACACCCGGTGATCCGGATGCTTCTCCACTACTCCGTGGGTCCTTTCCATTCACGATTCACGCCAATGTGACGGATCGCACCCAATTCGACATGCCTTACCCTCTCCAGGCAGGACACATCACCAAATCTCCCCTCTCCCAACCACCTCTGCGCAGACCACCGGTGGCGATTCGGGAAAAGAGAGATCATGCTCTGAAGTAAAAACGATCAGAGCGCTCCCAAGGCCGACAACATGGCATTTCCGTTGCCGTTCATGGAGTTCATCATCTGTTCCAGGTTGGCAAACTGAAGCGTGAGACGCTCGCGAACCTTCTCCAGGCGGCTGTTCTCACGATCGATCCTATCCTCCAGAAGCTCCAATCGGGAGTCGAGACCGTTCTGCTTGCCCGTCAACGCACCGGAGACACTGTCGGTCAGATTGCTGATCAGAGTTTCGAAGCGGTAGGAAATTCCTTCCGTCCCGTTGGACGAATCGTCCAGATTGCTGGTGAAGACGATGCCTACTGCCGAGGTGCTCTCGGAGAGGGCCGAATCCAAAACCGTGGTATCCAGTGTCAACAGACCGCTGGAGTTGTGTTCGATCCCCAACGAAGAGGCGGTGTTGTAGGGTGTCAGATCCGTGCCGTCGGCGTTGGTCGTCACCTGGTTCAGCATGCTACGCAACTGGCTTTTGACGCTGCGTGCCAGGGATTCCGTCGCGAACAGCCCCTCCTTCTCGCTGTCGATATAGCTGACCACGGCGTTGTAGCCGTCAATAAAGGAGTTGATATTGGTCTTCAACGTATCCTTATCAAAGCTGACGGAGACACTGGTGGTGCCGGTAGTCAACAGCTCCATGGTGACACCGGGAATGATGTCGTCGACCGTGTTGCTGGAGGTAAAGATGTTGGTCAGACCATCCACCGTCAGTTTGGTACCCTGCCCCGCATCGGTATTGAAGAAGTCAGCGGCAGAGATGGTGATACCATCGCTGAAGGTGAGATCGGTCGTCAGGGAGATGGTGTCGATCCGGGAAGCGGTGGTGTCGCCGCTGGCATCCACGGTGAAGGCACCACTGTCCTTGGGTGTCATCACCAGACGGTAGCCGGTACCGTCATACATGGTGCTGGCGGTGATACCGTCGTCGGTTCCATAATCGACGGCATTGATCTTCTCGGCGATGCTGGCGAGGGTGTCACCGGTGGTGACGGCGACCGTATAAGCGTTGCCGTTGTAGTTGAACCCCATCGTCGAGTCGGCACTGGTGACCGTCGCATCCGCGGCAATGGAGGTGCCGGGCGACGAACCATCCGTTCCCCCATCACCGATGATCATGGTCTGATAGGAGGCCAACTGGCTCGCCACAACGGAATGGAAACCGGGAGAGGCGCTGCTGGAGGCGCTCACCGTCAACTGCTCCTCATTGGAGCTGGTGGCCGTATGCGGTGTGAAGGAGGCGTCGCTCTGCAGCGTCTCCGCCGTGCTCTTCAGCGAGGTGAGCAACGACTCCAGATTGGAGAAGGCACCCTGCTGATTCTGGTAGTAGGACTGATCACGCTGAAACGCCTTCAGCCGATTCTGCTGAGACGACATCAACTGATCGACGATGTCCGGCGGCAGTCCGCTGGCCAGTCCACCAAATGTGATGCTTCCGAGCGCCATGGTTAACCTCCTGCCTTCCCAATCCCAATAGAGGCTGTTGATCCAGCCTTCTCAGTGCCTGAATTACGCCATCTCATCGAAGAGAATCCCCTGCAGCTCCCGCATTCTTCTTGCCAGAGTCTGCATATCTTCACTGGGGATCTGACGCACCACTTCGTTATTGCTCTTGTCGATCACACTGACCGAGAAACTTCTGGACTCCCGATCGATATTGAATCGAAGGGAGGTCACACTGGAGAGAGTCTCATTCGCCTCTCCCACCAGTTTGTCGATCACTTCCCGGTCCGAAGCCAGAGGTCCGGGCCGGTCCTGCTCTTCCACACTCCTGGACGCTGCGACATCCGTCGGCGCCTTCAGTATGGCCCGCCCTCCGATCTCTATGACATCGGTGCGGTGGGTCCGTTCCCTGTCGGGGGTTCCTCTCTCTGGTGTCGCCACCTCCGGTTTT
>JADGBX010000246.1 GCA_015231265.1 Magnetococcales bacterium
CGCACACGCGTCTATCAGCTCTTCAAGAAGCATGCACTCAAACCTTCTCACTTTCGGGTGTAATGCTCTCCCATGAAATTGACCGACGTTCTCACCCAGGTTCAAGGCAAACCGATCACCGTGGCCGATACGATGGATCAGCTCAAGGTGACCGGCGCTTTTCGCAACGCCATTTTCCAGCTCATCGAGCAGGAGGTGGTACGCATCAAAGCCAAGGAGTACAGCATCCCGGTCAAACGACGTGAGATGGAAAAGCTCCTGGAGGAACGGCGCCGCATGGCGGGTCTCTCGGACCCACGCACCGTCAGCGCCTTCTGTCGGCAGAACGGCATCACCTGGGATCAGTGGAAGGAGCAGGTGACCACCGACTATCTGCGACAGAAGCTCAAGGAGCGCATCGCCGGCCCCACTGAAGTGGAGACCTACTTCGAGCACCACAGGGAAGAGCTGAAACGGGTCTGTCTGGCACGCATCGTCTGCCAGAACCGTGAGCAGGCCGATGCCCTCAAAGCCCGCATTGATGCCGGAAGCGGGTTTTCGAAAATGGCACGAAAACACTCCTTGGAACCCACCAGCCGAATCGCAGGGGGATATCTGGGCTGTTTTCAGCGCGGCACTCTGCCGGCTACCGTGGATCACGCTGTTTTCAGTGCCGATCTCAACGCCGTGGTCGGCCCGCTGCAACAGAAAGACCACTGGGTACTCTACAGAGTTTCGGAGATCATCCATGCAGAACTCAACGACGGCTTGAAACGGCAGATCGCCGAACGCATATTCAACCTCTGGTTCCGCAACGAGGTGCTGAACGTCAGACCATGATTTTCATGGCGGAAAAAGGAAATATCACGCGCTAATCGTGTGGTGTGGTTTTCAATGCCTTTTTCCAACGGAATATCCATTGTGATCGCTGACGATACCGGTATTGTAGTAACGTGTAATGTGACCTTTTGACGCTGTACTGGGAGCCTGCCATGGCCGAGGACAATCGCGCAGTCCAGATTGAGTCCGCCTACCTGACACCGATCCGCCACCCTATCAAGGCGGCACGGCTACTCTATTCCGCCCCATCGTGGACACTGAGCGGTCCGATTCATATCATCGCCGCCATCGTCATCGCCAGTCTAGTCTACTCTTTCTGGGCCAAAAAGGATGAGCTGGTCGTCGCACCGATGACCCTTGTCCGTGACTCGGTCACCCTGGAAGCGGTGCAACAGGGCATGGTCTCCCGCATCCACGTCCAGGAAGGTGCTTTGGTTGATACTCTGGACCCCTTGGTTGAGGTTCAGAAAACCCGGGTCACCCAGATGTTCGAGGAGGAGAGCCTCAAGGGCAAGAAGTCCGACATCGAAGATAAGTTGAAAGATCTCGAGCGTGAATCCATCACTCAGATCGCCGATCTGGACGATAAGATCGACGCCCTGCATAAAGAGACCGCCCACGAACGCAGGCAGTTGGAGCTGTCGATCAAGAATGTCAAAAAGGATCGTGCTCTCCTCTCCTCGCAACTCACTGACGCTAAACGGTTAAATCGCAGTCTGAACTCTAAGCTCAAAGTGGCGAAACAGGAGCTGCGCGAGAATGAACAACTCTACAAATCCCGCGACATTACCCGCCAGGAGCGCGACCGCTCACGCATGAAGGTGGATGACACCAAGAAATCGGCCGAAGATGCCCGCTCCAAAGTGCGCCAGACCGAGATCGCCCTTGCAGCCCTCAGCGAAAGCAAACTGCGTAACGAGCTGGGCCAGTTGAAAGTGCGCTACGCCACGCGTCTGGCCCAGTTGAAGCGGCAACGCGGTCTGATAGGCGAACGGTTCAAAACCGACAAGAAGCGGATGGAAGATCGCAAAACCTCCACCGGCAGGAAGATCGAAGAGGAGGCTCGTCTGATCTTCGGTGTCAGCCACGAGGGCAAGTTCACACACTATCGCAGCCGCTTCCAGGGACTGGTCACCCAGGTTCATGTCAGTTTCGGTGAGATCATCACACCCGGACAGCCTCTGGTCACCATCGTCAACAGCAGCGCTGAACTCAAAGGCATGGTCTACGTCCAGAACAGCGATATCGGCAAGCTTAAGATCGGCCAGACACTCAACATCAAGTACTTCGCCTACCCCTATCAGGAGTGGGGCATTCCCACCGGCACCATCACCTCCATCGCCTCCAAACCGGGCGGTGGTCCCAAAGAGATGGCGTCGATGTATCTTGTCGAGATCGGGCTGAACAGTGACACCATCTCCAAACGCGGCAGCAAACCACGACCGCTGGTGATCGGACTGGAAGGAATGGGTGAAATCGTCACCGGACAGAAACGCTTCATCGAGCTGCTCTTCCGGCCCATTGCCCGCTTCTTCACCCAGGAGGAGTAGATCGAATCGGAGGTTGGCAGAACACTCGCCGCCTACCCCGATCGCAAGAACCCGGAGAGGGGCCGCTGAAACCGGCCACGCTCCACCCAAAGATTACGGCCCCAGATGAGGCGGCAAAATTGTCGCCACTGCCCAGACGGGAGCAGAAGCATGTCCGCAACACAGGAAGCGCTGCAATACATTCTCGAAACCCACATCATGTTCAGCCTGTTGCCTGACGGTGACAAGCGCTTTCTGCAGACGCTGTTCGAGATGCACACCTTCCAAGCGCAGGAGGTGATCGCTGAACAGGGTGAGACCATGGACGGTATGTACTACGTCTACTCCGGCGATGTCCGTCTCAAGCAGACTCTGGCAGGCAAGCGGGCCAGCCTCGGCGTTCTGGAGAAGGACTCCAGCTTCGGCGAAAGCTCCCTGAACAATCCCGAAGAGCAGTGGCCCTATCAGGTGGTTGCCGAAACCCAGGTAGTGGTGTTTCGACTGCCCACCGAAAAGCTCGGCCCCAGTCTGCGCAGCAACCCCGGAATGGTCTCACACTTTAAAAAAGAGGCCAGCTACATCACCCTGAGCCACCGTCTCCGCGGCATGCTGGGTAGAGGCAAGTACACGGCGCAGCAGTTCTCCGACATCCTGCACAATATCGGCATCAAAAAGATCAAAGCAGGCGCTCCCGTCTTTGAACAAGGGACCGAGGATCCTCGGCTCTACTATATCGAACGGGGTGAGGTAGAGTTGACTCGGACGCCGATTCAGGGCGATCCACTGCTTCTGGAAACCGTTCATGCCGGCAGTCTGCTCGGTGAAAGTGCCGCTCTTGATGAGGGCGAAAACACCGGCAAGCATGGCCACTCCGCTATCTGCGTGGATGAAGTGACGGTATTGGTGATCCGCCAGGCGGAGGTGGAGGCGATTCTCGCCATCAACCCTGCCCTGCACGAAGATCTGCGCATCCGCGTCAAACGGCTGAAAGACAAGGAGCAGGAGGAGGTTGGTGTTCGGGAGCGCGCCGAAGGGCTGGACCAACGCATCAAGTTGGCCAATGGCGTCACCGAGGAGGAGTATATCTCTCTGGAGGGTCGAAAAACCGACCCCCGACGCTTCCCCATCGTCAAACAGCGCCAGGAGTCCGACTGCGGTGCTGCCTGTCTGTCGATGATTCTCAACCACTACGGGAAGGAGTTCTCCCTGGGTCAGGTGGTGGAACTCACCAACCTCTCCTCAGAGGGACCGACACCGGCCAACATCATCACCGGTGGCGAGCTGATCGGCTTCTCCTGTCAAGCATTTGCTCTGCGCTTCGAAGATCTGGAACAGGTCAAACTGCCCGCGATCATCGGCTGGGAAGGCCACCACTACGCGGTGCTCTATCGCATCTCCGGAAAAACGGTTCACATCGCCGATCCCGCCAAGGGCATCGTCCGAATGAAGCGCAAGGAGTTCGAGAAGGGGTGGACTCAAGCCGTGGTGCCAGGGGTTGCGACCTCGCCGGATGTGGGCGTGCTGATCGCTCTCAATCCCACCATCAAATTCGAACAGATCGAGCCGCCAAAACGGCCCATCCTGCACTTCGTAGGCTACATCTGGCCCTACAAGAAGTACTTCATGGATGCCCTGGTCGCCGCCCTGATCCTCAACCTTCTGGGGCTGGCCTCGCCGCTCTTTACCCAGACCATCGTCGATACGGTGGTGGTGCACAAGGATGCCAGTCTGCTCAACATGATGTTGGGCGGCATGATACTGGTGGCAATCTTCAAGACGGTCACCGTTGTGGCGCAGAGTATGCTGCTGGCACACACGACCGCCCGAATAGATATGCGATTGATGTCGGAGTTCTACCGACATGTTCTCAGCCTGCCCATGGGGTTCTTCCTCACCCGCAACAAGGGTGAAATTCTGGCCCGCTTCGGTGAAAACGCCAAGATCCGCGCCATCATCGCCGGCTCCACCATCACGGTGGTGTTGTCGACCTTGATGATGTTCATCTATCTGCTCATGATGTTCGGCTACTCCTCGTCTCTTACCTGGGTGGCGCTGTTCTTCATCCCGATGTACGTATTGATCACCCTCTACTTCACACCGAAGATCAAGGCGATCGCCCAGCAGATGTTCCTGACCAACTCCAAGTCGCAGTCCTACCTGATCGAATCGCTCAACGGCATCGAAACTCTCAAGGCGACCGCCAACGAGTATATGGCCCGGGCACGCTGGGAGAACTCCTTTGTTGATAATGTCAACAAGGGCTTCGAGATGCAGAAGCTCAATCTGGT
>JADGBX010000247.1 GCA_015231265.1 Magnetococcales bacterium
GTTTGCTTGTTGGCATGTCTTCTGGGAATAAAGGGTCAGGATTTAGGCAATCAAGTTCATTGCTCATGTGTGTCATGCCGCGCCCTCCTTCATAAGAGCCCTTCAGAGTAGAGCCCGGCCAGGGAGATGAAGGTTTCTCCTTTTTCCGCCGTCGCGGTAGACCGGGCATTCGTTGGGGGTTATCCTCCCCCGCATTTACGCTTTCTGTCGAAACGGGATCACCCTTCCGCCCTCTCTCAGATCGTCCAGGTAGTCCGCCCATGCCTGCATCATCTTTCGACGCTCTGGCAGATGCTCAGCATGGTTGTAGGCGGCTCGAACAGCGTTACGCTCGGCGTGTGCAAGCTGACGTTCAATGACATCCGGTGCCCATCCCATCTCATTCAATCGTGTGGATGCCATGGCTCTGAATCCGTGGCCGGTCATCTGGCCTTTTTCGTAGCCCATGATGCGCAGTGCAACGAGCACGGCGTTCTCACTCATGGGGCGGTGAGCGGATCGGGCATTAGGGAAGATGTACGGACCTTGTCCGGTGACCGGTTGTATCTCCTTCAGAACTTCCAGAGATTGCCGGGAGAGTGGAACGATATGCTGTTCCCGAGCCTTCATCTTACTGGCTGGTATACGCCACTCAGCCGCCTGCCAATCGATCTCCGACCACTCCGCCTTCCGGAGTTCGCCAGGACGCACGAAGACCAGTGCAGCGAACTTCAGAGCGCAGCGGGTGACGATTGAGCCTTCATAACCGTCCATAGCCCGTAACAGGTTGGCTATCTCTTTGGGTTCGGTGATGGTCCCCATGTGTGTGACCTTAACCGGCGTTAGAGCGCCACGGAGATCAGTAGCAGGGTTACGCTCGGCATGGCCGGTCGCGATGGCATAGCGGAACACCTGGCCGCACAGGGACTTGATGCGGTGTGCAGTCTCCACCGCTCCTCGGCTTTCGATACGACGCAGTACCTTTAGAAGTTCGGGTGGAGTGACTTCATCAATAGGGCGGTCGCCCATCCAGGGAAATACGTCCCTTTTCAACCGGCTGAGTATTCTGCTGGCATAGCCTGGGGTCCACGTCGTTTGCTGCTTTGCGAACCACTCAAGAGCAACAGACTGAAAAGATCCCTCTTCTGCTGCACTCTTTGCCGCTTTGGTAGCCTTGCGGTGTTCAGATGGGTTGATGCCTTCAGCCAGGAGTTTGCGCGCCTCCTCTCGACGTTCACGGGCTTGTTTCAGCGAGACATCGGGATAGACGCCCAGGGATAACAATTTCTCCTTACCCCCGAATCGGAACTTCAATCGCCACCGCTTACCCCCACGAGGTGTGATCTCAAGAAACATACCCCCACCATCAAAGAGCTTTTGTGTCTTGGCTTTGGGTTTGGTTTGGCGAATTGTCCTGTCATTCAATGGCATGGCGTCCACTCTCCATCAAACATAGGTCTGGGGGAGTTTGTGTGGGGGTAATGTAAAGGCGGCATTGTCACATTACCCCCGTTGTTACCCCCGATTATCCCCGGATGCTGCAAAACCTCATTGGACGACTTTAAAACAACAGAAACGAAAAAAGCCAGCGTTTAAGCTGGCTTCTCGTACACCGCTGGACGGTGTTAAACAGTGATTTGGTGGGCCCACCAGGACTCGAACCTGGGACCAGCCGGTTATGAGCCGGCAGCTCTAACCATCTGAGCTATGGGCCCGTATTGAGCGTGCTATCGATACAGTCTCGGAAATCACGACTCCAGGAAGCTGCGAAGCTTACGAGAGCGGGTCGGATGACGCAACTTGCGCAACGCCTTGGCCTCGATCTGGCGGATACGCTCACGGGTAACGTGAAACTGCTTGCCGACCTCTTCCAACGTGTGGTCGGTGTGCAGGCCGATTCCGAAGCGCATGCGCAGAACGTTCTCTTCCCGTTCCGTCAATGTCTGGAGCACCCGACTCGTGGTGTCCCGCAGGTTGGACATGATTGCAAGATCCGACGGTGACAGCATCGACTTATCCTCGATGAAATCTCCCAGATGCGAATCCTCCTCATCACCCACCGGCGTCTCCAGTGAGATGGGCTCTTTGGCAATCTTCAGAACCTTTCTCACCTTCTCCAGAGACATCTCCATGCGTACTGAGATCTCTTCGGGTGTCGGTTCCCGGCCCATCTCCTGAATCATCTGTCGGCTGGTACGCACCAGCTTGTTGATGGTCTCGATCATGTGAACCGGAATGCGAATCGTCCGGGCCTGATCGGCAATGGAACGGGTGATCGCCTGACGAATCCACCATGTGGCGTAGGTGGAAAACTTATACCCTCGCCGCCATTCGAACTTATCCACAGCCTTCATCAGGCCGATATTGCCTTCCTGAATCAGATCGAGGAACTGCAATCCCCGATTGGTGTACTTCTTGGCGATGGAGATCACGAGTCGCAGATTGGCCTCCACCATCTCCTTTTTGGCGATGTTGGCTTTGCGCTCGCCATCGAGAACCCGTTTGTTGGTCTGGCGCAGTTCACGGGTGGACTGTCCGGCATCGGTCTCGATGGCCAGGATCTGCCGCTGATACGTCTTGACCTGCTCCCCTTCCGCATAGAAGCGTTTCCAGCCCGCTTTTCTGGCGCTTTTATACCCATCAGTCCACTCCTCACGGCTCTCATTACCGGGAAAGGACTGGATGAACTCTCGCTTGGGCACACCGCAGCGTTCGGCAATACGCAGGATCTTACCTTCGATTTTGCGCACTTTGGCAACGATGTTTTTGATGGTTTGAACAAGATGCTCCATCTGGCGAGGGGAGAAATCCACCTCGCTGACAACGATGACGATCCGCTTCTTGCACACCTGATACTCCCGCTCCAGACGGGCATACTCTTTGGCATCCTCTGCCAGTTCGGCTTCCTGCATCCGCTCGCGAAGGAGGCTCAGGGTTATGTTCTCTTCGGTGATGGTATCGAAGGTTCTCTGCGTATCTTCGAGAAGAACTTCAAGAGGGATGGGAACGGGAACGTCATTCAGAGTCTCGACTTCGTCTTCGTCCTCATCACTCTCGGACTCTTTGCTCTCCTTAGAGTCATCCTCATTGACGGCTCCGGCACCAAGTGGCAGATCGTCATCCGAATTTTCCGTGTCAGCGGCATCATCCGTCTCCGCTTTCGTCTCCGTATCGGTAGTACTCTCCCCATCGGTACTGTTGTTCGCCGTATTGGCATTGTTCGCCGTATTGGCATTGTTCGCCGTATTGGCATTGTTCGTCGTATCGGCATCGTTCTTCGGCGGTGTCGGCTGGGTGATATTGAGAATATCCCGCAGGGAGACCTCACCATTACGCAACCGATCCCCGAGATGGACGATCTCCCGAAAGGTGCAGGGGGCGTCACAAATGGCGGAGATAATCTCGTTTCTGCCCTCCTCGATCCGCTTGGCGATGCGGATCTCCCCTTCACGGGTGAGCAGTTCCACGGAGCCCATCTCCCGCAGATACATGCGTACGGGATCATCGGTTTTACCCAGATCGATGTCGGAGATCGCCTGATCGGAGCGGGCAGGCGTCGGTTTGGTTGGCGTGAATGCCGGGGTGCCGATGGTGGAGTCGATCGCCTGGATCGGATCAATGGCCGGGCGCGCTGCCACGGGTGTATCCGAGGCACCGTCCGCCGGCTTGGGAATGTCATTCTCATCGATCAGATTGATACCCATACTGTCGAGAATATTGACGACATCCTCGATCTGTTCGACGGAGTTCATGCCCTCGGGCAGAATATCGTTCACCTCATCCAGGGTAAGGAAACCACGCTCTTTTCCATGACGGATGAGCTGCTTCATGTGGTTTGATTTGGTTTCCTCTGTCATGGTCATATCGAAACACTTCTCAAAGTCGGTGTGTGTCCGAAGGACGATCCGTCCCTCACTTCGGAACACTCAGTGCGTGATGGTGGACCGGATCCGGTCGAGGCGCGCCAACTCGGCACGATACCCCTGATAGGTGGTCCACTCCTGACGGCTGAAGCCGCCATGGCTTTGACTCTTCTTTTCGAGCCGTTGCATCTCCCGGCGAATCACATGCCAGTGATACGTCGCCAGACAGCCTTGAAACTCCCTGTCGATCCGTTGGGAATCGAACTGGGCCTGCAGGGGTTCCTCCTGCAGGATACGTCGTGCTAGATCGGCCTGTTCCGGCGCCAGCTTCTCCAGAGGCCAGGTCTCCGGCAGCTCCATGTGAAGCGTATCCGCCAAATCGATCAGAGCGCGCAACAGGGTATCCAACGCCCGTTCCGCCAAGCGGATATCGATGAGCTGCTCCTCGTGCATCGACAACAGTCCGGGACGGTGCAACACCAGAGCAACGAGAACCTGCTCGAAGTTGCGACCTCCGGCAACGCCCTGGGGAGCAGTCGTCGTGGCCCGTCCGGTCTCCGCCGATGGCGAACGGCCTTGGAAAGACCACCGGGAACTGCTCTGCCTCTGCGAGGATGGATTGCCGCGATAACCGGCAGCATTCCCATCCATTGCCCGGGCGTCCTGTCCGAAACGCGACGCCGGTTC
>JADGBX010000248.1 GCA_015231265.1 Magnetococcales bacterium
GCGTATCGTGGTCACCACCCACCGCGATCTTCCTGCCATGGTCCAGGAGGGGAGCTTCCGTCAGGATTTGATGTTTCGCCTCAACACCCACAAGGTGACCCTGCCGCCTCTGCGCAAACGGCGCGAGGATGTGCTGCTGCTGGTGGCGCATTTCGTCAAAGAGGCGGCAGAGACGCTTGGGCGCTCCATCCCGGCACCCAATGACAGCCTTGAGAAACTGCTTTGCGGCTACGATTTTCCAGGTAATATCAGAGAGCTGCGTGCAATGGCTCTGGATGCTGCTGCCCGTTATGGTGGGTCCGGCCCACTGCCGGTGGAGCCGTTTCAGTCGGCGGTGCGTGAGCGAAATGGCACGCTGCCTCCCACCGAGCGCATCAACGACGACGCCCTAGCCTGTTTCGTCATGGGAAGTTTCCATATTCAACTGCCGAAAGAGGCACCTCTGCCTAAACTCAAAGCGGGGTTGAAGATGATGGAGCGCTTCTTGATGGAAGAGGCGATGAGTCGGGCCGAGGAGAACCAGAGCCGTGCGGCCGCCCTGCTGGGGCTCTCCCGGCAGGCGTTCTACAAGCGGTTCCGTAGCAACGAGTCCTGAGGCGGTTAGTCGCTTCGCAATCAACACTGATCTTATGTATATTGCCGCTTTTGTCGTGCGCTTTTCCTTCCGCCGTTCTCCTTGAGATTGCTTCGACACCCCCCTGAACTCCTCGCAACTCTCGCGATGTCTCCCTTTTGTATCAGGTTCTTGTTTGTACCTTAACATAACGCATTGATATGTCAGGGTGAAGTTGTGTCTGTTGCTGATGGGGTTGCTTTGGGGGATGAAAAGTTTACATCAACCATTTTCGTCCAATCGGAATTGGTGTGTCATAAATGGTGTTGAAATATAAAGAAAATAATTAACATCTGCTCAATGGCACGCTCTGTGCTCTGTTGACAAGGGAAGGGGTTAGTTATTGTAGAAATATTGATAATATAACAGTCGATAAGTGGGAAAAGAGCAATGGCAACCATTCTGGTGATCGAATCGAACCACGGCAGGCGTGAAGCTCTGAGATACGCGTTGCGAAAGGAAGGGCATGAGGTGATCGCGACAAGCAGTGGTCATGAAGGGTTGCTCCTGTTTAATCAAATGGAACCCGATGCGGTGATCCTGGATATGTTGGTTCAGGACATCTCCGGCATCATGGTCATTCTTGAGCTGGGCAAACGTGGCTTCAGCAAGGAGGCGATCATTCCCCTCATCGATCAAGGCGCCCTGATCTCAGCGGAACAGATGCTCGCCATGACGCGCGCTTTCGGCGTGAAACGGGCGCTGGTTCGACTCTTTACTTCCCGGCAACTGCTGGATCAACTCCACGATCTGCTGGCTGAGACCGCTGTCGAGACAGCGCATCATGGCGGCATGGAGCACCTGCACACCTGCTGCCCGGCCTTGACGGAATCGGTGGTCATGTCCGCGTAGCGTCAGAGTGATGGAGCCAGGGGAGGGAGGACGATCATGTTGGAGGCACATCTTTCAGAATCGATGCTGGACAAGGTTGAACTGGCGTACCGAACCACCTATGCCGATGGGGAGACCCTGATCGTCAGAGAGGGGCGCGTCTTCTATATCGTCCTGGGACGGGATACGGATAAGTGTATAAAGATCATTCGCAAGATCATATTTAAGAAGAAATCCAAATTCGTTCTGGATCTCTCCTACCACAGCCGTCTTGATCCATTACTGATCGGACTACTGGCCTATTTCCGCTACCTCTCCGGATCAAAGCACGCCATCACCATTCTCAATCTACGTCGTCAATCGGAAAAGATGGTTGTGGCCTGCGCTCTGTTCAAGGCGATGCGCATTCACTATATGTAGAGCGCGTTTAATGCTGATAAATATTTGATAGTTTAGGGACGATTTCATGTTGTGCAAGAATGAGCAGGAAGCGGTATTTCAGATCAAGGCGCTGATCCTCAAACACACGAAAATGACGGATGTTACCGGTGGCGTGTTTCAGCGGATCATGCAGTGGTACGACGCTTTGCCGGTCTTTGAAAGAGAGAATCTGTGTGACAGGAAAGGGGTGCGCTGCTGGGGAGAAGAGTGCCAGCAGTATCGTCGCTACATCCAGGTCCTTTCCGCCCTCTCCGGCGCCAAATCCTCCGATGATGTCATCCACGCCATGGATCTCTATGCGTTCTACTTCTCCAAAGGCGACAAAGGACCGGTTGAGACACGGGGTATGTGTCTTGTCTCTCCTCCCCCCATCCGCAATCAAGCGTGAGATTTTCTTCTCAGCGGATTGATTCGTGAAACAAAACCGCCCAGATTGGCGCCGCCCACCAGCAGGCACGGTGTCAGCAGCAGGGTCAGCGGCGTGGCGAATGCGAGACCACCGGCGATGGAGGTGGAGAGTTGTGTCCACCACTGGGTGGATGGGGCGTTGAAGAGAATTTCCCGTCCGAGCAGATCCAGGTTCAACCCCAGAGCCATGGGAATCAGTCCCAGAATGGTGGTGACCGCCGTCAGCAGAACCGGGCGCAAACGCTGCTCACCTGCCGCTTTGGCTGCTTCAAAGGGAGTCATTCCCTTAGTGCGCATCTCGTTGTAGCAGTCGATCAGAACGATGTTGTTGTTGACGACGATACCCGCCAGGGCGATCACGCCGATTCCACACATGACGATGCCGAACGGTTCACTGAGCACCAGTAACCCCAACAGCACGCCCGCCGTCGAAAAGACGATGGCCGAGAGAACGATGCTCGCTTGATAGAGACTGTTGAACTGGGTCACCAGAGCCAGGGCCATCAGGAAGATCGCCACCATGAAGGCGTTGGCCAGAAAGGTCATGGTTTCACGCTGATCCTCATCCTCGCCCTTGAATTCGATCCGTACCCCCTTCTCCAGAGTCATCTCCTTGATGATCTTCTTGAGTGCGCTCACCTGTTTGTCCGCCAGGACTCCTTCAGCCACATCGGCGGAGAGGGTGATCACCTTGGAGCCGTCCGCTCGTTTAATGGTGCCGATTTTCTGCGCCGGCTCTACTCGGACGAAGTTGGTGATGGGGATCATGCCGCGATTGGTGGGGGTGCGCAGGGAGTGGAGGCGATCCAGGTTGCGGGCGTTCTCGGGAAAGCGGAGCCGCAGTTCCACTTCGTCATCGGCATCGTCGGGGCGATAGGAGCCCATGCGCACGCCTTTGGTCACCAGTTGCACCGCCGAACCCACCGTGGCCACATCGGCACCGAAGCGGGCCGCCTCGGTGCGGTTGACCAGAACCCGCCACTCCACACCTTCGGGAGAGCGGTCGTCGTCCATATCGACAAAGCCGCCCATGGCCACCATCTCACGCCGAATCGCCGAAACCGACGGGCCGGGCTCGACGCCATCATCAGTGATGATGCGCACCTGGATCGGCTTGCCGCCACCGGGACCGTTCTCCTGTTTGCGCACCTCCAGGGTGACGCCGTAGATGTCCTGTAACTGGTTGCGCAGCTCATCCAGAATCGCCGAGGCGGGTCGCCGTTCGTGCCAGTCGGTGAACTCCAGTTGGATCACGCCGATGGTGTCCTCCGCCTGACCGGGCCCCGAGCTGCGGGCAAAGGAGCGCCCGTAGATCACCTTCAGCTCCGGGCGTCCATGCAGGCGCTCCTCGATCTGCCGGACGATGGCGTCCTTCTCGTGGACCGACATGTCACCCCGGCCATGGACGATGATCTGGGCGAAATCCGGCTCCACATCGGGAAAGAACTCCACCCCTTTGCCCAGGGCGCCGTAGAGCTGGAAGGAGCCGACCATGACGGCGATGGCGGCGATCAGCACCTTGCCCGGATGTTTCAGAAGCGTGCCCAGCAGTCGGCCATAGAGTCCGGGACGGTCGGAGTCGTGGGCGCTGTCCTTGCGCGGTTTGGTGGTTGAGGTGACGCCGCCGAGCACCGGCATGAAGATCAGGGCCATCATCAAGGAGGCGCTCAGAGCGAGCAGAACCGTCAAGGGGAGATACTTCATGAACTGCCCCACCACCCCCGGCCAGAAGAGCAGGGGCAGGAAGACCGCCAGAGTGGTGGCCGTGGAGGCGATCACCGGCCACGCCATGCGCTTCGATGCGTGGCGGAACGCCTCTTTGCCCGAGCGGCCCTGTTTCACGGTGCGATCGGCCAGCTCGCTGACCACGATGGCGCCGTCCACCAGCATGCCCACCACCAGAATCAGACTGAAGAGCACCACGATGTTGAGAGTGATGCCCATCATGTCCAGCGCCATGATGGTCGCCAGAAAAGCCCCGGGAATCGCCGCCCCCACCAGCAGGGAGGAGCGCAGCCCTAGAGCACCGACGATGACGATCATCACCAGGACGATGGCTGCCAGGACGTTGTTCTCCAGATCCCCCAGCATGGAGCCGATCTTGGTGGATTGATCGTTGGTGAAGCCCACCGTAACCGGCACACTCCAGGAGGCTCGGGTCTGGTTGACGGTCTCTTTCACGGCGGCGACCATGTCGAGAATGTTGGCGCCATCAAACTGCTGGAAGGGGATGAA
>JADGBX010000249.1 GCA_015231265.1 Magnetococcales bacterium
GAACTTTTTATGTTGCCGGTCGGATGGGGTCTGCTCTCTTCCATCCTGAAGATCCTTTTGCCGTGGAACGTCCGCTGGATGACAAGCGATTCGCCCTAGACCACTTTTCAACCAAATTGTTCACATTGCCTGACCTCATGCACACACCATTAGGTCGTATGCTTGCCGATCAACGTGTTGGAACTCTTCGTCGTTTTCTTTCAGACCTTGAAACCGAGATTTCAGTCTGATGGAACGTTCCGATACGAATGGCAGCTGCTCTCAATTATGCAGAATCGAAATCTCTAATATTCACAGTTCACAGAACTTTCACATAATGATAATCAAATCGTTCAGAGATGAGAGATATGCTATGATATGTACGTAATTTGTAGGTCAAACTGCCACACACTCCTGAGGTGTCTGCTATGACATATGACTTTCAGTCATTTACACTGCAACAGATGACGCGCTGCGGTCAGGAGATCGCCCAGGTATGTGAAGGGGCGACGACATTGGAAGAGGCCTCGAGCCGCATCTCCAACTTCTTTTTCAAACATTTCATCGATGCAACCACCGGCGAACCTTCATGTGTGCTGGCTCGCTGCTTCTGTGTTCAGGAGTACGGTGCACTGAGTGATACTGTACGAGAAGCGGGTAATGCACTTGGAGAGGCGGTTGGCGTCGGTTCGGATTTTCCACCGACGACTAAATTTCTCACTCTAATGGGCACATCAGGACTGGAACCCGAGTGGTGTGATTGGAGCGGTTCACAAGGGCACAAAGCGATTCCGTTGACCAGCGAGGAGTTTGTCAGCGGCATCCCGATGATCTCTGAGATGATCCGCCAGTTCGGTCTCGATATCGCACAGGTGGTTTCACCACAAACAGAACGGTTTACCGAAGCGGAAGAGGGCTCTTTCAGTGTCTTCTTCATCGATAAGGCGCCAGGGAGTCCGTTCATTCCCGCTCAGGATGACTTTGTCCTCCCCTATGGTGTTCAGTCGGTTTTAGGGTTCGGTAGCATTTTCCCTACCGGCAACATTTTTGTCACTCTGCTCTTTTCCAGAACGCCTATCAATCGTGAGACTGCAGAGTTATTCAAGAACATAGCACTCAACATTAAACTCGCGATCATTCCTGTTCTGACTGAACGCTATCTGATCAGTGAGATCCGCGAAGCGTACCGCGCTCGGTTCGCCAACGACACTATCATGAACCTTGAGGCGAGAATTTCCACCTCGCAAAGGCTTCTGGAGATCTATCAGGAAACCGCCATCGAACAGGCCAATCGTCACGATGAGATGCTTGCCTACGCCCAAAGCATTCTGAACACGATCGATGATCTGTTAGTGGTAAGCCGCAATGGATTGATTGAGCATATCAACCACCCCGGCTGGCTAGGTTACTCGTTGCAAGAGCTACTCAGCCGCCCGATTACGGACGCGTTTCGCGAACAGACCCCGACTCTCCTGACGACTGAAACACTCAAGAAACTTGAAACGAAGGAACAAGTCAGTGTTGTCGAAACCGTCCTGATCGGCCAATCCGGAGAAGCATTCCCCGTGCTTGCATCAGCTTCGGTCGTGGACAGATCCAACGATCAGGTGCTGTTCGTCTTCAAGGATATTCGAGAGTTCAAACAGGCCCAACGTGACCACATGGAGAAAGAGCCGCAGCTACGAGCGGCTGAACTGACCAATCAGACCAAGAGCGCTTTCCTGGCCAACATGAGCCATGAAATTCGGACCCCGATGAATGCCGTCATCGGTATGAGCCATCTGGTTCTGCAAACGGACATGACGGCCAAGCAGCGGGACTACCTCTCGAAAATCCTCAGCTCAGCGGATGCTCTACTCGGTATTATCAACGACATCCTCGACTTCTCCAAAATCGAAGCCGGAAAACTGGAGATGGAAGCGACCGACTTCAGTCTGGAGATGGTGTTTGACCGTCTGACAACGCTTGTCGAACCCAAGGTGGCAAAAAAGCGTCTGGAACTTCTCTTCTCGATCCAACCCGGTGTCCCCGATCAGCTAATCGGAGATCCACTGCGCTTGGGTCAGGTATTGACCAATCTATTGGCCAATGCCGTCAAGTTTACCGAGCAAGGTGAGATTGTTGTCTCCGTAGAAACCCTGAAAAAGGAGAAAGAGAAGATCCTGCTCAAGTTCTCCGTCAAAGACACTGGCATCGGTCTCGATGACTCACAGACCAGCAAACTCTTCGAAGCGTTCTCTCAGGCCGATATTTCGACCACACGCGAGTATGGTGGAACGGGCCTTGGGCTCACGATCTGCCAAAGACTCGTCTCCATGATGGGCGGTGAGATCTGGGTGACCAGCACGCCTGGAGAGGGCAGCACATTCTCCTTCACCACCCATATGGGCTACATCGCCGATACGGATAAACGGCGTGACCCTGTTGAAGGCTTGACCGATCTCCGTGTGCTGGTTGTGGACGATAACGCCACTGCCCGAGAGATTCTCACCGAGACGCTGAGCACGTTCCGCTTCCAGGTCTCCACCGTTCCCTCCGGCGAACTGGCAATGCAACAGATGGAAGAGGGAGAACGGTATGATCTTGTGTTGATGGACTGGATGATGCCGGGCATGGACGGTCTGGAGGCATCAAAAAGAATCAAGACTCTCGATAACGACCATACCCCTCCTGTGGTCATCATGGTGACGGCCCACGATCGTGAAGATGTGATGCAGCAGTCTGAGAAGATCGGTCTTGACGGACTGTTGCTCAAACCGGTCAACCCATCGGTATTGGCCAACGCCATCACCACCGCCTTCCATATCGACCGCCCAACGACCCTGCAACGGCGACCACATGCTGCGCTGGGCAATGAAGATAATCTGTTGAAGGTCAGAGGAGCGCGTGTCCTCCTGGCCGAAGACAACCCGATCAATCAACAGGTGGCACGCGAGCTTCTCTCTGGATATGGGCTGAGAGTCACCATTGCCAACGATGGCCAAGAAGCGATCGACATTCTCAATGAGGAGAGCTTTGATCTGGTCTTGATGGATATTCAGATGCCCAACCTGGATGGCTACGCAGCTTCCCGCCAACTACGGGAAGATACCCGCTATGCCAGCCTCCCCATTGTTGCTATGACGGCACACGCCATGGCGGGCGACCGGCAGAAGTGCCTCGATGCCGGCATGGATGATCATCTGGCAAAACCGATTGATCCTCCTGGACTACTGTCCATGCTGGTGAAGCACATTCCTGCCGATCACTCCGGGAGCAAGGACAGCTCAACGATTGTTTCTCAATCAACATCCTGGCAGTCACATCCGGATTTATCCGAACCGTTGCCGGGCCTCGACTGGCCGTCGGGATTAGAACGATTGCATGGAAACGGTGTGCTGTATGGTCGCCTGCTCAAGGAGTTCGAGCAGGATTTCGGCAGCGTGATACCTCGGTTTGATGAACTGATGCAGCGGGATGATTGCGGTACCATGAAACGACTGGCACACTCTCTAAAAGGTGTTGCTGCTTCTCTGGGTGCCGATGAGGTTGCTCTCTGCGCCAGAGATCTTGAGAGCCAATCGCACAGTGTCGATCGTTTTCGTGAAACGCTCACACGATTGCCCGGCCCCTTGGAACACGCTCTGAAATCGATGAACCAGTGGAGAACCCTCCACGAGGTACCCTCTGATGAATTGCCAGAGAAACAGAGTGGAGAGGCTGCTGAGATCAATCTGGAAACACTGCGTCCGATGATGGAAAAACTCGCTGATATGTTGGAAAAATCAGCGTTTGACTGCACTGACCAGTTGGATGAGATTCAAGCACTCTGTAGTGGTCATCCGAAAGTCGAAGCCTCTTTGAATGCGATTAGGGACAAGTTGGATGACTATGAATATGACGAAGCCATACCCTTATTGCACGAGGCGGCCGCACACCTTGGAATTGATCTTTCAGGAGAATTGTCATGAGTGCTAAGGCCTTCACCTTGTTGATTGTTGACGACGAACGCCACAACATCACCGTCTTGGGGGAGCTGCTCAGGGAAGAGTACAACCTGATGGTGGCAAAAAACGGCAAACAGGCACTCAAGCTGATCTCTTCGGGCAAGATGCCGGATCTGGTTCTCTTGGATATCATGATGCCGGAGATGGACGGATATGAAGTGTGCCGAAACCTGAAGGAGGACCCCGTCACACGCAAGATTCCCGTCATCTTCATCTCCGCCATGTCCAGCGAGGAGGATGAGAGCAAAGGATTCGAGGTTGGAGGGGTCGATTATGTGATCAAGCCATTTCGTCCCATTGTCATCAAGGCAAGAATCCAGACTCATCTAGAACTCAAGGCCCATCGGGATACCTTGGAACAGCTCTCAACCTTGGACGGATTGACCGGCATCAATAACCGTCGTAAATTCGACACGTTCCTCTCTCGTGAGTGGGACAGCGCCCGTCGCACGGGGCAACCGCTCTCGATCATTCTATCGGATATCGATTTCTTCAAGCAGTACAATGACAACTATGGCCATACACAGGGCGATACCTGCCTGCAGCAAGTTGGAAGG
>JADGBX010000024.1 GCA_015231265.1 Magnetococcales bacterium
GGCCATGATGCCATGCTGATCAACGAAGGGTTGATTATCTTTATCGTGGAGCAGTTGAAGAACGGAAGCATCACCCTGGAAAACGAAACAGTGGGATTGTTGGGTATGGCATTTAAGCCGGAGGTGGACGATATCCGATCATCTTTGAGCTATAAGATGAAAAAGATTCTCCGCATTGAGGCAAAAGAGGTGCTGACAACAGACCCATTTGTCCAAGACGATCCGGAACTGTTGCCCCTCGAAGAGGTGATTCAACGCAGTGACCGTTTGATTCTCTGCGTACCACACAAGGCATACAAGTCACTGGATCTGAAAGGAAAGCCCGTGATGGATGTGTGGGGATATTTCCGTTGAGCTGCCAGGGGATGATCACGTATTACCGACACTGCCCGGCTGCACTGTGATTAACAGACTTTTTTGAGCGTAATCATCTATGGAAGATCCCTATTTCGGACGAAAGCACAAGAACACGGAACTCCACATTTCCATTGTCATTCCAGTACGCGACGAAGTGCTCAACTTGAAGGTGATGCTCCGCCTCCTGGAAGCCGTGTTGGTGGATCTGGACTATGAAATTCTCGTCATCGTGGACCGCGAGGAGGACACGAGCATCCCGGTCGTCGATGAAGAGAGTCAGCGAAATGCCCGAATCCGTCTGGTCCGCAATCAATTAGGCGTGGGAATTGCCAATGCGTTCCGCGCTGGGGTTGAAGAGGCGCGCAAGGAGTGGATTCTGATCTTTGCCGCCGATGAAGCAGGACCGTTGATTTCTATTTTCGATATGTTCAAGTTGGTGGACGCCGGATGCCGCTTCATCAGCGTTACCCGTTATGATTTGGAAGGGCGTCGTCTCGGAGGCTCATGGATCGGTCATCTGTTCTCCTGGAGTGCCAACCGTCTGCTGCACTACATCTCCAGCCTGGGGCTCTCCGATGCAACCTCCGGGATCAAGATGTTTCGCAGAGACGACTTTCACTTTTTGACGGAGGGCGCCAACTCCATTGGTTGGGCCATCGCTTTTGAAATGACCATCAACGCCCAAAAAGCCGGTTTAACCCTTGGCGAAGCCTCCGTTATCTCGGTGGATCGGCTCTTCGGCGGTAAGTCTACATTCAGACTTGTGCCGTGGGTGCTTGGGTATATGAAATATTTCATCATGGCCATCAAAGAGCTGCCGCCAGGAAATCGACCTCGAATCTACCAGGTTGTGGGAGATCGTGTCGTGCAGAAATAAGGCAGACACCCGGGCTTGGATAACACGACGGATCTGTCCCAATCATACTTTACTGAGTGGGGTTAGGTTATGAATACTCAACGCCTTCTGGTCACCGGTGGCAGTGGTTTTTTGGGTGCTGCGCTCACCCGGCGCCTCGTGCAGGATGGCCATAGTGTGCGCGTATTGGACAATCATTCTCGTGGAGCGATGCGACGTCTTGCCGACGTGAAGGATGAGATTGAGGTGCGTGAGGGGGATATTCGAGATGCCGCTTTCGTCTCCGACTGTCTCAAGGGTATGGACGGGGTGTTTCATCTTGCCTACATCAATGGCACGAAGTTCTTCTACTCCAAACCTGAACAGGTGCTGGATATCGCCGTCAAAGGGATGATCAATGTGCTGGACGGTTGCAGAACGCACAATGTGGGCACCGTTCTCTACGCCTCTTCCAGCGAGGTTTACCAGACGCCGCCCGCGGTTCCAACCGACGAAAAAGCACCGCTTTCGGTTCCAGACCCACTCAACCCCCGTTACTCCTATGGTGGGGGCAAGATTCTCGGCGAGTTGATGGCCCTAAACTATGGGCGTACCGGATTTGAGCGCATGGTGGTGTTTCGACCCCACAATGTCTACGGTCCCGATATGGGCTGGGAACATGTGGTGCCGGAGTTTTCTCTGCGTCTGCACGCTTTGAAGAAAAAGTCGTCGGGAGATGGTGTGCAACCGTTTCCGATTCAGGGGTCGGGTCGAGAGACGCGGGCGTTTTGTCATGTGGATGATTTCACGGATGGTTTAATGCGGCTGTTTAAGACCGGTGCGCATCGAGAGATCTATCACATCGGTGTGGACCAGGAGACGTCGATCGACACACTGGCAATGGAAATGTCCAAAATCTCTGGTATCAACATCACTATTCAACCGGGCAAAATAGCTGCCGGAGCAACCAATCGACGGTGCCCGGACATCAAGAAGCTGCGGAGCCTGGGCTTTGTTCCCAAAATCTCATTGGAACAGGGACTGATCGACACCATGGGTTGGTACGCTGCCAATGCCCATCTTGCCGAGGACACCAACCAACCCCGGTGAGATATCCGGGCAAATGGTATTCATAAGGAGTGACAAAATGAGAGGAAAACTGCCTCTGGCTGCCGGAACTGGCAAGAGTGTTCCGGTAGAGTGTTGTCAGGTGTGTCATGGCAAGCAGCTTGAGTCGATCCTGTTTCTGGGTTATCTACCTCCTGTCAACCAAATGCGCACAATTGGCGAGACCCCGTTCGAACAACCTTCCTATCCTGCTGAACTGCTCTACTGCCCGGAGTGCGATTTGGTGCAGATCGGCCTGATTGTCGACCCGGAAGTGCTGTTCCCTCCTGAGTATCCCTACACCAGCGGTACGACCCGTATTCTCCATCAGAACTTTCAGGATTTGGCAGAGGAGAGCCGGGAACTTCTTGGGCTGACTGAGAAAGATCTAATCGTCGATGTCGGGTCCAATGACGGCACCCTTCTCTCCAAATTCGAAAGTCAGGGGCATAAAGTCTATGGCATCGAGCCCACGGATGCCGGTCAACTGGCCAGGGACCGTGGTATTGAAACCATGCAGTCGTTCTTCACACCCGAAGCCGCGCGCAAGGCACGCAAGAAGAAGGGGGCTGCGACTTTGGTGACAGCGGCCAACTGCTTTGCCCATATAGAGAACATTCACTCGATCGTGGAGGGGGTGTTGGAACTGCTGCCTGAGGATGGTGTTTTCGTCAATGAATCCCACTATCTGATTCCGCTTCTGGACACTCTCCAATACGATACTATCTACCATGAGCACCTGCGTTACTACTCGGTCACCAGTCTGAAGAATCTGTTAGAGTCCCACGGGCTGGAGTTGATACACGTCAAGGCAATTCCTTCCCACGGCGGCTCGGTCCGGGTCTACGCCGCCCGCAAGGGAAAGAGACCTATACAGCCTTCGGTCAATGATTTCCTGACCATGGAGCAGGATCGTGGACCTATGGTGGAACAGCTCAACCGTTTCAAGCAGCAGGTGGTTGTTTCAAAGCTGAATCTTATGAAGCTTCTGGCGGAAATCAAAGCAGAAGGGGGACGCATAATCGGGATAAGCGCCCCCTCTCGTGCCAGCACCATGACCAATTATGTCGGACTGGATGATGGTCTGATCGACTATGTGGTGGAGATCAAAGGGTCTCGCAAAATCGGCAAGCTGATGCCGGGTAAGACGATTCCAGTTATCGAGGAGTCTCGCATGTTCGACGAACAGCCGGAATACGCTCTCCTTTTCTCTTGGCATATCGCTGATGAGTTGATGCCCAAGTTGCGCTCCTTGGGTTACAAGGGCTCGTTCATCGTTCCTCTTCCCGAACCACGCATTGTCGAGGTGTGAACGGTGACGAAACCAAGCGTTCATACTCTTTTGGATCGGGAAGCATGAGCGAAAAACAGGTGCACTCCGTGCTCTCCACCACCATTGAGTACCAGAACGACTTTTTGGAGGTTGTCGCCAAACGGGCCACCGGCTACCCCACCGACACACCCTTTTATGCACTCAGTTGCGCTGATTACATCGGCATTATTGCGCTTGATCCCGACGATCAAATCCTTCTCGTTCGCCAATATAGGCCCGTGGTAGAGGATTATACCCTGGAACTACCGGGTGGAACTTTGGAGCCGGGAGAAGATCCTGCCGTCTGCGCTCGGAGGGAGTTGTTGGAAGAGACGGGACATCGCGCAGTTTCTCTGGACCTTATGGGCACGCTTATCACCGATACTGGACGAATGACCAATCGACTCTGGTGCTTTATGGCCCGAGTGGAGAAAGCCGACCAACCCGCTTCTCCAACTGCCGATGAACCAAGCTTGCAGTGGTTGTCCATGCATTACCAGACATTTCTTGACGACTACGTCAGCACGGGTCGGTTCCGCCCGGCTCTAAACTATTCAGTTCTGCTTCTGGCGCTGTTGCAGAATCGTTTTCAACAACCGGTTCAGGAGTGTGGTTCATGAGCGATATAGTCGAACGTATTCCCTGGTTCATGCCGGAAGTCGGTGAGGAGGAACTGAAGGGGTTGGAGCATGTTCTGCGCATCAACTACTTCAACGATGGTCCCGTTGCCCGGCAGTTAGAGGAGACGCTCGCCGACCTGCTTGGTGTCAATCACTGTGTCACGGTAACGAGCGGCACGACGGCTATTACACTGGCTTTGATGGCCGCAGGGATTGGGCAGGGTGACGAGGTGATAGTGCCTGATCTCACCTTCATTGCCACGGCCAATGCCGTCACTCTGACAGGCGCTACCCCGGTTCTGGTGGATGTGGAACCAGAACGGTTTGCGATCCACCCCCAGGCAGTGGAGCAGGCGATCAGTAACCGGACCAGAGCTATAGTGCCGGTGGATGTCAACGGTCGCGGTTGTGACTATCAGGCGTTGACTGCACTGTCAGAAGAGCATGGAATCACCCTCATCTCCGACTCTGCCGAGGCGCTGGGTTCCCGTTATCAAGGTCGTTACCTGGGCACCTATGGGACAGCAGGTTGTTTCTCTTTTTCGGCCAACAAGACCGTCTCTTCCGGACAGGGTGGTCTGATTGCCACCAATGATCCCGATCTCTACCACCGCATCAAGGAACTCAAGGATCAAGGGCGTCGTCACACTGGCACTGGTGGTGATGATCCCCATCCCGTCTTGGGGTTCAACTTCAAATACACCAATCTCCAGGCTGCAGTTGCCCTGGCCCAGCTGCAACGGTTGGAGAGCCGTCTCCAAGGATTTATGAAGCGGGATCAATGGTATATTCAGGCGTTAAGCGATGTACCGGGAATCACATTGCCATCGTTTGACGAGCCGGGGGAAGTGCGACAATGGATGGATATTCGAGTACCGGCACACCATAGAGACACCATCATCGACCGGATGGAAGCGCGAGGTTTCGGCTGTCGCGGTTTTTGGCGTCCGTTGCACCGACAGAAACCCTATGCTCGTCCGGACAGCGCTTATACCAACACCATTCAAGTGGCTGCGGAGGGGTTCTGGCTACCCTCCTCCTTCTCTCTGACCGAGCAACAGGCCGCGTCAGCATCGGCGGCGTTGACAGCGATCATGGCCGATCTCTGAATGGGGGAGTCATCTCTGCGGATTCAGACAAAAAGACGGCGCTGACCATTCCAGCACAGTTGGAGAGCGCTTCTCCTTACGAGTTCAGCCTCTTCTGGAGACGATATCTTCAGACGATGATACTCCCACCATACAATGGTTCGACATCGTTCTACCCGAGGAGGCAAAGAGCCTGACAGACCTACTGCTCTTCCGGTTAATCATTGTGGTACTCGGTCGTGATTTGGATAATCTGTTGTTGAACTGGGATGCATTTCGTCATATCACCCCAATTCTTGATCCGGCAGACTCCTCGCTGGCAATTATGGCAGAACAGCAAACAGCATTTAGGGCGTGTCCTCAATGAGAACGAATCAGCGTTTGTGACTGAAAATGCAGCAGGCAAGGCGTGAGGAGCGCGGTTTGGCATGGCCAAATGAGCGACGAACAACGCAGCATGATGCATTTTCAGACCAAACCCGAAGGGCTAGCGCCATGCCGGCGCGGTTTCGGGCTCATTGAGGACACGCCCAAATATGCCTCACTCAAAAAGGAGCGGAATCCATGTCCAAGAGTTCAGAAGATCCTCGCAAGAAAATCAAAGAGTGGTGGGAGAACCCGTCGACTATTTCACTTCTGGACGAAAATCTTCGTATCCTCGAGACCGATTTCGTTCTTCCCTATCTGTCTAAGAATATGGATATGGCAGACTTTGGTTGTGGGGGTGGAGAGTCAACAGCGAAGTATGCGGCCAAGGTCAACTCACTTCTGGCTCTGGAGCAGTCCAAACAGCTTCGTACTCGAGCAAAACAGCGCTTTAAAGAGGACGGACTGGATAATGTCACCCTGGTAAAGGGCGACGTTATGGATCTTTCTGCTTATCCAGGACGCTTCCATGTTGCGGTTACTCAACGGGTGGTGATCAACTTCATGAGTTGGGAAGAACAGAAACAAGTGATCAGAAACATTCATGACTCTCTTCGTCCCGGCGGGCTCTATCTTGCGATCGAAAATACCCATGAGGGCTTCGAAGCCATGAATTCAGTCAGACGCGATGTCGGACTGGACAACATTCTCATGCACGACTGGCACAACTACTTCCTCCACTACGATCGCTTCATGGACTATGTGGAGGGGATGTTCGTCGTTGAAAAAGAGCACACATTCAATCTCTACTATCTGTTGACACGCGTGTTTGAGAATATGTTTGCCAAATTTGAAGGATTCGGCTCCAATGCGGTCAAGGACGACATCTTTACCATTGCTGATCAAGCAGCCCGGAAATTGTACGAAGTTATGGGAGATCGGATCACCTTCGATGTCCCAAAAGGTACATCTTTTGGACCTATTCAGGGATTTGTTTTGAGGAAAATCTCCTGATAGTGCCGTTCCAGTCAAAAGTGTCGGTATCAGAGAGTCCCATCTCATGAGGGGCGGCTGAGTTCGTCGCCTCACATGAGACTCTCTCAGATGTCCTGTTGTGCCAGCTTACGGAGATGCTCTTCAACCGTTTCCAGAAGCGGTGTCGCGTACTGCTCCAGCTTGCGTTCGACTATGCCGTGGATCATGGCGAGCTCGGTTCTGTTAATCGGTTTTTTGACGGCGATCTCTTCCAGTGTTCTATCCATCATGACGACAAACGGTGGCAGGCTCTGCTCTCTGGCAAGTCGGTCGCGCAGTTGGTACAGCGTCTCGAACAGCGCTCTATCCGCTGCTGAGTCGAACACCACGGCTTGCCGTTTCACCACTGTGGTACGTTCCGAGCCCGACCGGTTCCGCCCACGGCGCTCCTTGCGGAAGAGAACCTTCTGCTTGCCTTGAAGAATCGGTCGGCTCCGCTCGGTGAGTCGCAATCCCCCATGCCCTGAGATATCCACCATCAGATAACCGGCTGCTACCAGTTGCCGATAGACTGAACGCCACTCCTTGTTGTTGAGTTCCGTGCCGATGCCGAAGGTGCTGACGCGGTGGTGGCCGAACTGTTGAATGCGTTCATTGTGCTTGCCCAGCAACACATCACTCAGATAGCTGACACCGAAACGCTGACCGGTGCGATAGACGCAGGAGAGCGCCTTCTGGGCAGCGATCAGGCCATCCCATGTCTCCGCAGGCTCCAGGCAGGCGTCGCAGTTGCCGCACTCCCCTGGATGCTCTTCCCCGAAGTAACCCAGCAGCCCCTGCCGGCGACAGGAAGTGGTTTCGCACAGGCCCAACAGAGCGTCCAGTTTTTGGTTTTCGATTCTCTTGATGTTCTCTTCAGCGTTGGAGTTTTCGACGAATTGACGCAACATCACCACATCTTCATAGCCGTAGGTCATGAAGGCGGTGGAGGGAAGACCGTCGCGACCGGCGCGACCTGTCTCCTGGTAGTAGGCTTCGACGCTCTTAGGTAGATCCATGTGGGCAACGAAGCGTACGTCGGGTTTGTCGATGCCCATGCCGAAAGCGATGGTCGCCACCATGATGATGCCCTCTTCACGGAGAAAGTGTGCTTGATTCTCACGCCTCGTCGAGGCGGGCAGTCCCGCATGGTAGGGTAAGGCTCGATACCCCTGATCACACAACCATTCGGCAAACGCCTCTACCCGTTTGCGCGACAGACAATAGACGATGCCGGAGTCAGTGGGATGCTCACTTTCAAGGAACTGGCGAAGCTGCCGGCGGGGGTTGTTCTTGATGACGATGCGGTAACGAATATTGGGCCGGTCGAAGCCAGCGACGAACGGGGTGGCCGAACCCATGGCGAGCCGGTGGAGAATATCATCGCGCGTTATCCCGTCCGCCGTTGCGGTCAGAGCGATGCGCGGTACGGATGGAAAGCGCTCTGCCAAGAGTGACAGATGGAGATAGTCGGGACGAAAATCGTGGCCCCACTGGGAGACGCAGTGGGCCTCATCAATAGCAAAAAGTGCGATCTGCTGCTGGCTGAGAAAGGCGAGCGTCGAGGTCATCACCAGCCGTTCCGGTGCCATATAGAGGATATCCAGATCACCGGCAGCGGCGCGCTGCATCACCTCCCGGCTCTCATGAGCGCTCTGTGAGGAGTTGATGAAGGCGGCCCGGATGCCGTTCTGCACCAGGGCGCTCACCTGATCCTGCATCAGAGCGATCAGCGGCGAGACGATGATGCCCATGCCGGGGCGAAGCAGTGAAGGGATCTGATAACAGAGAGACTTTCCTCCGCCGGTGGGCATCACGACCAGCGCATCACCACCATTTTGAATGTGGGCGATGATCTCAGCCTGGGCACCTCGAAACCGGGTATAACCGAACCGTTTCTTGAGTATTGAAAGTGCGGAGGGTGTGTTGTCATGCATTGTGGGTTCGATCGTTCGTCTTGGCAGAGGGCACGGAAGTGTTGATACGCCCTGAAGAATGCAAGGCTATTCGATCCCGGAAAGAGCAGCAACCGTCAGCCATTTTTTCCTGTACTTCATTTCTCCATTATCCTAGCATTCCAGACTCTTTACCCGGATTCGGAGACTGAGGAATCAGACCGTTGCGGGGAAGAGTCGGACCGGGATAACAAGTGATAAGAGATACCCGGCCACTAAACCGATGGGAATCAAACCATTCCCCCTATGATTTTTGATGCGCCGTATCGGCGCCTGACCTGTTTGGGAGAGACTTAGCATGTCAATTCGTCTGTTGGTGACGTTGGGACCCAGCTCCTTGAACAAGGAGACGATCCAGAAGCTGGCCAACGAGGGAGTAACGCTGTTTCGCCTTAACATGTCGCATACTGATCTCGATGTTTTGCCCGATCTGATCAAGCTGGTACAGTCCAGCTCCGATGTTCCGCTCTGTCTCGACAGTGAAGGGGCGCAAATTCGCAACCAGAACATGGATGGCGGTGCCGTCATGTTCAAGACCGGTGAGACGGTCAAGATACACTATGATACGGTTCTGGGCGATGCCAACACCATCTCCTTCACTCCCAAGGGGATCGCCAAACAGCTCCAGAAAGGGGACAGGATACGGGTCGATTTCGATTCCATGCAGCTTCTGGTCACCGAACTGAATGATGATCACTGCCTGGCAACGGTTGAGCAGGGTGGCAAGGTGGGCTCCAACAAGGCTTCCGATGTGGATCGCTACCTGAAACTGGATCCGATTACTCCCAAGGATCGTGAAGCGATCAAGATCGGTCGTCAGTTCAACATCAAGCACTTTGCGCTCTCCTTTTCCGACTCCCGTGCCAGTGTCGATGAGATGCGCAGCCTCACCGGAGAGGACACTTGGATTATCTCCAAGGTGGAGAGCATGCCCGGTTTGGCCAATCTGGCCGATATTCTGGATGCCAGTGACGAGGTGCTCATCGACCGCGGTGATCTTTCTCGTCAGGTTCCCCTGGAGAAAATCCCCTTCGTGCAGCGTCGCATCATCGCTGCCGGTCGCTCCCAGGGAACACCGGTTGCCGTGGCAACCAACCTGATGGAGAGCATGATCGATTCCAATCTCCCCACCCGCGCTGAAATCAACGATGTGGTAAGCACCCTGCTGATGGGCGCCAACAGCCTGGTGCTGGCAGCGGAAACCGCTGTGGGTCAATTCCCCTATGAAACAGTGGTGATGGTGAAGAAGCTGATCTCCGGCTTCGAGCGTTGGACCCCCAACAACAGCATGCAGGAGATTCTCAACGACGAGACAGGGAATCCCGGCAAGTACGATCTGAGCTACTATCGCGCTTCTTGATTCCATCCTGCCTGAAGTGAGACTTTCCGGCCCGTGTCGAACCCACGGGCCGGAGACTCCTCGTTGACGCATCTCCCTTCACGACCAGCTTTCAAAATGAAAAGAGAGTCCGATGGCCACTTCTTCAGGCCTCCCCTCCCCTGTGGGTGGAACCCTTGTCCAGAGAACTGACGCAACCCCTGATCTGCAGGCACTTGCCTCCCTGCCCCGTCTGACGGTGAGCAAGGAGACGCTGATCGATGCAGAGCAGATTGCCACTGGTGTCTTCTCTCCGGCGACGGGTTTTATGACCTGGGAAGAGGTCAACGAGGTGTTGGATCACTACACGTTGGGTGGAACGGACCGACCGTGGGCACTCCCTATCGTACTGCAGATCTCAGAGGAGGAGGCGAAGGGGCTAGAGGTGGGAGCATCGATCACTCTGGCCGAGAGCGAGAGTGTGCGTCCCAAAGCACTGCTGGAGATTAGAGACCTCTACCGTCCCGATCTCGGCGCACTGTGCAAACGGTGGTTTGAAACCGACAGCACCGAGCATCCCGGTGTGGCGGCGGTAATGGCGGGAGGACCGGTCTTCATCGGAGGTCCGATCACGCTTTTTCCGACCCAGGCAGTGGCGTCCCCTTTTCAGTCGTTGATTTTGACACCGGCGCAGGTGCGGGAGGAGTTTACCCGTCAGGGTTGGAGCACGGTGACCGCTTTCCACACCCGCAATGTACCTCATCGTGGTCATGAACATATCCATCGGACGATCATGGATCGTCACGACATGGATGGTCTCTTCATCCATCCGGTGATCGGTCGCAAGAAACCAAAGGACTATCAAACAGATATCATCATAAAAGCGTATCGAACGCTGATCGATATCCACTATCCGAAAGGGCGTGTATTTTTCAGCGCCTTCAATACTTTCTCCCGCTACGCAGGACCTCGAGAAGCGATCTTCACAGCTCTATGCCGACGTAACTTCGGCTGTAGTCACTTCGTCATCGGTCGTGACCACACCGGTGTCGGTGATTTTTACCCCTCCGATGCCGCACATCGGCTGTTGGATCGTCTTGGTTCCATCGGTATCGATCCGATCATCTTTTCGGAAGTGGCCTACAACCACGTCGAGGAGTGCTATGAAGAGCTGTCGCCCGAGGAGTGTTTGCAGCCGGAGATCATTCGACTCTCCGCCACCAAGGCACGCAATCTGATAGTCAAGGGCGAGCATCCGCCTGAATACCTGATGCGTCGAGATCTGGTCAACGCCATTCTGGCCGCACAGGAGCGAGGTCATCTCATCTTCGTTCCATGAGTGTGACGTTGATGTGGACGCATTATCGGGATAACGCTGGTGCTCCACCTTAGCGTCCTGTCCGATTTATGGGGAGCATCTCTGTTTTACTTGATGAAAAAGCGTCATCACCTCCCGCACGAAGAGCCGCCCTTTACAGCTCATTTTCAGACCGATCTGGGCGGTGGTCAGCACCTCTTCAAGGCTTCGACGGGCAGCAGGAAGCAGAAAGGGCTCCAAAACCAACAGGGCGTGCATGAGAATCTCGGCAACCACCCTGGTGCGCCCCTCTGGTGTCGCGATGCGCGCCTGCCAATCGTTCAGTTCGATCAGCCGGTGAGCGGCATCCCACCCCATTTCTCTTCTCGGTGGTGTCGGAAAGGTGAGCGCACTGGGGTAGCTGCCGCTGTTGCAACGGCAGGTGGGATCAGCAAGAAACTTGCGGAACATGTGCCAGTCGGTGAAGGTGCCGGGAGGGGTGGTGTTCCACCCTTCCTGCAAGCGTTGATACATGCTCAGAGTGTGGGCGGCGCAGGAGAGCGGAATGCGATTGCCCTGGTTAAGCACCCTGTCACGGTATTCAGAGCGGGCCAGGTCGACGGAAAAGATTCCAAGAATTCCATCTGGAAGAATGTGCAGAGGTAGGGAGTGGCTAAAATCGGCATCCTGTAACAGCCGCTGCATGCGTTGCAGATGATCCGGCAGCCAGAAATCCCTGTCACAGATATAACAGACAATGGCTCCCCGCGCCTGTTGCAGGGCACGATGGCGGTGGGGTTCGCCACGGCTGACATGTTTCGGGTGGTCGAAGAAGCGGATACGTTCATCCTGCTCCTGCAATGCCTTGATCTGCCGCCGTCCAGCATCGTCCACCCCATCACCGAGGATGAACAACTCCAGACCGGTGACATTCTGAGAGAGCACGCTCGCTACAGAAAAGGGCAGAAAGGGGGCGTGACCTGCCGTCGTGGGCATAAGTACTGTAGCGGTGAGGGGGGTGTGCCCCAGTGGGGAGTGGAGCATAAACGACTCCTGATGTGTGCGACGTAATCATGGCAAGACGCTGGTATCAGACGATACCGGCCATCCGTCGTAGCAGCGTCATGCTTTCCACCACGGCAAGCCCGTCCCGCACACCACTGCGCGGTGCAGGACCGCCGTCAAGAAACGACAAAAAGGTGCGCAGTTCACGCAGCAGTGGTGACTCTTGAGTGATGGGAAGTTTCTCGGTGGTGAAGCTGCCATCGCCTCTGTCGCGCCGTAGCACGATCTGTTCCGCCCGATCGTGCTCCAGCACCGCTATCCCTTCGGCACAGTGCAGACGGATATCACGCCGCTTCTCGGCGTAGCGGGTGGAGACTTCAAACTGAAGACGCAGCCGTTCATCGGCAAGCAGAGCCACCAAGCCGGTCAGACGGCCAGCGGTCTGCTCCGCCATGGCAGCTACCGGACGGGGAATGGTGCCCAGAACCTCCAGGGCGATGGAGAGATCATGCGGCGCCAGCGTCCAGATCGGATCCACATCCTTGCGTGGGCTGGTCCAATTGGTGCGCACACTCTTGAGCCACTCCACCGGACCCAACAACTCCTCCTGTGCCACCTGGGCTAACTTCTCCACCCCTGGATGGTAGCGCCACACATGCATCTCGAAAAGCACCCCTTCGGCTCTATTCGCCAGTCGGCGCATCGTCTTAAGATCGGTAGTGAGGGGTTTTTCACAGAAGATTGGAATGCCCAGCTCCAGAAGCGGCTCGATTATGTGTACATGAGTAGAAGCCGGGGTAGCAATGACAGCCCCATCGAAAGCAGGTAACGGCTCGGCGATGGGATGGATCGACTCGGCGCCCATGGTCAGGGCGCGGTGAGCGCTCTCCGGGTCGGGCTCCACTACCACCACCCGACAGCCGAGACTCAGAAGATCACGAAGAATATTGACACCCCAGAGACCACAGCCGAACAGGACGATCCGTTTCGTTGGCGCTGTCATGGTGAGATCTTCCTTTCAGGGTAAAGCTGTTCAGCGAAACATGTGGGCACGAAGTTGCGCCAGCATGGGGAAGCTGTCGGCCCGTTCCGCAACGGTGGGGTTGGGATCGGGCCAGGGTATGTTCAGCGCCGGATCCGACCAGTGTACACCAAGGTTGTCTTCGGGGTGGTAGTCATCATAATTCTCTGACACGCCTTGCAGGTGCAGTGTCTCTTCAATGGAGTACCAGCCGTGCAGAACCCCCGTGGGAAAGCTGACGACGGACGGTTGTCTGCCATCTAGTTCGATTAGAACCGAAGCGTCGGCAGTGGACGAAGCTGGGCGGGCATCATAGAGCCCCACAAGTGAGCGACCCTGGAGCAGAAGGTAGTATTCATCATGGTGCCAGTGCAGATGCATGCCACGCAGCACACCTGGGCGAGAGTGGACCACACTCCACTGTACCGGATCTGCCAATGGTAGATTCCAGATGTCGCGATACACCTCGGTGAACGCTCCGCGCCCATCCCGATGCATCGTCAGAGGCCGAATCTCCATCCCCTGCAACTGCTCACCGGAGACGATGCGGTAAGGATCCGTGCTCTCGATTGATTGTTTCATAGTTACCCCCCCGAACACTCTTTTATAGGTACACATATTATTCTTATTTGTGTTCAAGGATAGCAGAAGATGGCTTTGGACGTCATTGGGAGGAGAGTCGGTCGAGAAAGGATGGAACAGGTGTCTGGATGATGGCAAGATGGATGTTATCTGATTCTCAACAATTGAGGATCTCTATTCCATCGACCAGTTGCCGAAAGGCGGCTGGGGCGATCCAGTCAGTCACCCTCTGCACTCAGGACTCTGACGCGTGACCTTTCGGAGCGTTGCCCATCCCCACCTTTCGGCCCTTCTCCTCAGCCTTTCTCTGCTACTGCTCCCTCTCTACGCTCGGGCACACGGCACGCTGATTCTCACCCCGGAGATTGGGAGCGCCGATCTGGACGGCTATCTGGATATGTTGGAAGATCCCCAGGGCCATCTCACCATCGATACTGTCTCTAGCCCTGGGTACCGCGATCGGTTCCAGGCTCTGGAGGCGGGAAGCAACGCCGGGTTCAGGGAAGATGCCCTCTGGTTCCGTGTGCAGGTTCGAGCTCTCTCTCCCAGCACCCAACCGTGGATTCTCGAACTCTTTCCCGCCATCATCAACGATCTCCGCGTCTACATACCGGAACCTACCAGGTCCGGCACCGTCACCTATCGAGAAACCCGTTTCGGTGATCATGTGTCATCGGCCAGCTACCCGATACGCACACGCCTTTTCACCCTGCCGCTCACCTTTGCCGACGATCAACCGGTGACGCTCTATTTCAGGCTAACTTCCAACTCGGCGCTCTTTCTCAAAGGGGCGTTCTACACCTCCACCACCCATACTGAGAAGGAGAGCCTGCAACTCTTCATCCACGGCGCCTATACCGGAGTTCTGGTGATCCTCATCATCAGCTATCTCTGGATGGGATTGTTGCTGCGTGATGGCGTGCGGCTCGCCTATTCAGGCTATCTGATCACCATTCTGCTGGTGCACAGTGGAACCCACGGGATTCTTCTACTGTTTATCTCCACCTCTCTTCCGTGGTTGCTGGATCTTCTGGTGGGTATCGGTGTGTTCGGTGGCATGGCGATGGCTTCTCTGCTGCTTGATCGGGTGTGTGACCTGCGTCGCATTGCCCCACGTCTGCACCGTCTCTATACGGGTTATGCGTTGTTGGTACTGTTCTGCATCCCCCTGTCGATCACCCACTTCCATCGCTTCTATGCGCTCTTTTTGATCCCAACCTTGGTCGCGGTGCTCTACGGTCTATTTCTGGTAAGAAGGCGCCTTTCCCGGGGTGAAGGATACCGTGGAGATCACTACCTTCTCTGGGCCTTTGCCCCCTCGGTATTCGCCGTGGCTGTGGATGTATTGGCCAAGGCGGGGGCGCTACTGCCCATCGGTGATTTCACCCTGCACATTTATCAAGCCTCCTCCTTGGCCCACATCATCCTGCTCAATATGGCGATGGCGGAGCGCATCAAAGCGGTCGATCAGGGCCGAATCAGAGCGCAGGAACATGCCCGGGAAGTAGAGATGCGGGCACAGGAGCAGCGAAACTTTCTCGCCATTCTCTCCCATGAGTTCAAGGCTCCGCTGGCACGCATCAGCAGTATGGCGCAGATGGTGCGTCTGCTTCAGCCCGCCGCGCCCAACGATGTGACGGAGCGTCTTTCGGGCATTCGCGAGCAGTCCGATCTACTGACCCACATGGTGGAACGCGTGCTCACTTCGGAGTCCCTGACTCAGGGAAGCCTGATCCTGGAGCGACGAACGACCAACTTGGAGTCTCTGGTAGACGCTATTCGCTCTGATATGGTCGAGGAGAATGACCGAAGACGACTACAGTTGGAAATTGTGCCGGCTGCACCGGAAGGCAGCCCGCTCTTGATTGATAGTTACATGGTGACCCTAGCGGTGGGCAATGCCGTGACCAATGCCCTGAAATACTCTCCGGCCCCACAGCCGGTCTTTGTGCGGTTCCACCAACAGTCGGATCAGCTCAGTATCGACGTGCGCGACACCGGGCCAGGCATGAAACCGGAGGAGGTCGACCGGTTCCGGGAGATGTATCGACGCGGTTCAAGCATCCAAGGCACTACAGGTACTGGGCTGGGCGGACACATCATCAACAGTGTCGTCACCGCCCACTCGGGTAACCTTTCCATCAACAGCACACCGGGAGAGGGCACCACCATCACCATGACCTTCGCCTTTGGCGATTAGGGCGTGTCCTCAATCAGCCCGAAACCGTATGACGCCCTTATTGGGCCGGACTTTCAAGGTCCTCTTCCAGAAGAGCCGGATCGATCTCCAGAGCAGCCGCCAGATCGACAAGGATCTCCTGTGCCTGCTGGAACTCGATCTGATCCACCGCCTCACCCAGGCTCTCCAGCAGCGTCTCCGCAGATTCCGAGATGCCGCGCACCAAGGGCACCAACGCATCATACGCCTCTTGACTGCGGAAGTTGCGATACCTGACCATCTGATTGAGGAAGGAAACTGCCTCCACCACCGCCTGTCGATCCACCGGATCGCTTCGTAGGGTGAAACCGTTCTGCGTCGCGTCGCCCTTCTCGTCGGCAACAAAACGGTCAAGAATCTTCACCAGCTCCTCCATTTCAGAGCAGAATTGCTCGGCGGCAATGTCGCAAGCGTCGGCATCACTGCTGCGCAGATGCTGCTCAAACCCTTTGGCTGCCCGGTGGAGAGGCAGGGCGGAGATGTTGCCGGAGATTCCCTTGATGGTATGCACCAGACGGCGCGCGGTTTCCGGAGAGTCGCTACCCTCCTCCAGCAGTGGTCGTAGTCGTCGACACACATCGCCATGGTCGCGAAGAAACTCCAGCAACAGTGAGCGATAGAGCGCACGGTTGTTGTTGAGACGCTCCAGAGCCTCATCAATCTGCAGACGCTCACTGCTCTCGGGCAGAGGGATGGGCTCTTCGGCATGAGTACGATTGCGCTCCATATCCCAGTCTTCCTTGAGGCTGGTGTCGGCGCTTGCCGTGTGCTCTGCGGTGTGCGTCGGCATCAGGCCGAGACCGGGCCGAGGGCGAATCCAGGTGATCAAGCTTCTGAAGAGGCGCTGTTTGTCGATCGGTTTGGCGATGTGGTCGTTCATACCCACATCAAGGCACCTTTGCCGATCTCCAGCCATGGCGTGGGCCGTCATGGCGACGATGGGCACGCTGCCCACCGGCTCCGGCAAACCACGGATTGCCTGAGTAGCGCTGTAGCCGTCCATCACCGGCATTTGAATATCCATCAGAATCAGATCGTAGAAACCGGAGCGCGCCTTGTTCAGCGCTGCTTCTCCCTCTTCGGCAACATCAACGATGGCACCCACCCCTTCAAGAATCTCTTTAGCAACTTGCTGGTTGATCGCATTATCCTCCACCAGCAGAAGTCGGGCGTTGCCGATGCGCTCCGCGACCTGGGAGAGTGACACCTCATCGCCATGGAGTCGGAACCGCTTCACCACCTTCTGACCAAACAGCTCCATCACCACATCGAACAGTTTCGAGCAGTTGATCGGTTTGATGATGTGAGCATCACCCCAGTTCTCGATCATCTGCTCCGGACCGTAGCGCTGAAGACGGATGATGCGCGGCAGAGCGTGCAGACCGTAGATCTCCTCAATACGTGCCATCAGTGTCGATTGGTGATCGATGGTAGAGAGCTGGTCGATGATCAGAAGTCGATAGGGATTGTCATCGTCGATCGCCTGCTGCAACTGCTCGTAAAAGGTGGCTTCCTGGGCATGTTCATGGGAGGCGAATCCGAATAGAGAGAGCATCTCCCGCAGTGCGTCGGCAGCCGGTTGGCACTCATCCACAACCAGGGTGCGCATCGGCACCATCGGTGATGGGATCTGCAACTCCTGTTGCGCCTCCTCCCCCTCCTGGATCTCGAAGGGCAGCACCACGTCGAATACACTCCCCTTGCCCAGCATCGAGCGCCCCTGCAGTGATCCACCCATCATCTCTGCCAAGCGGTGGCTGATGGAGAGGCCAAGCCCCGTGCCGCCGAAGCGGCGTGTCATCGAACTGTCGGCTTGGGTGAAGGCGTCGAAGAGCCGCTCGAGCTGCGTCTCACTCATGCCGATGCCGGGATCCCTGACCGAGAACCTCAATGTGACCTGCGATTCACTGCCTTGATCGGAAGTGATGCGCAGTTCAATCACTCCCTCATCAGTGAATTTGATCGCATTGCTGAGCAGGTTCATCAAGATCTGTTCCAGGCGCAGCGAATCACCGATCAGTTCGTAGCGGCACGGCTCGGAGAGGGAGATCACCAGCTCAAGATTCTTCTCAACGATCTGCAGGCGAAACATGTCCAGCAGGTCATCCAGCACCGACCGCAGCAGAAACGGCGCTGCTTCCAGCTCCATCTTACCCGCCTCTATCTTGGAAAAATCAAGAATATCGTTGATGATTCTGAGAAGAGAGTGGGCTGCGTTGGAGATCTTGCTCAGCGTGTCTCGCTGCCGCGGCAGCAGCCGCTCCTGCAGTGCCAGATCCGTGAGGCCGATGACGGCGTTCATCGGTGTTCGAATCTCATGACTCATATTCGCCAGGAATTCGCTCTTGACACGACTCGCCTCTTCAGCCTGATTCTTGGCCTCCTGCAGTCGTCTCTCGCTATTCTTTCTCTCGGTGAGATCAGTGAGAATCGCCAACGTGCCCTGTGTACCCTGGGCATCGTCATGGAGTGGCGTCGCCGAAACATTGCACCAGACGGGCCGACTGTCGCGAGCAATAAAACAGAACTCGTGCTGCACACTCTCCGTCACCCCATCCAGTTGCCAAGTGGTTGCCTCCGGCACTTTCCAATCGGGATGGAGATAGTCGGTGAGAGGGGTGCCAATCATCTCCGCCGAGGAGAACCCCAGGATCGATGCCAGCTTGGGATTAACGAAGGTAGTGGCACCGTCACGGTCGAACTGCCAAATACCGTTGTTGGCGTTCTGTACGATGATGCGGTAGTGGGACTCCCGCTCCTGAAGGATACGCTCCGCCACCTTATTAGCGGTGATATCACGGATCGCGACGATGTTGAGTCGCCGTTCTCCCTCGCTTTGAGATTGGCTGCGCAGTTCGAGATCGATGCGTTTGCCATCCTTGCGCACCCCGTGCAACTCGAAGGGAACGCCCTCCTCCCGTTCAATCCTATCCATTACCATCTCGTGATGCTCCGGAGCGATCACCAGAATGATGGGGGCACCGATCAGCGTTTCGTGCTCGTAGCGAAAGATGGTCGAGAAGGCCATGTTAACGTCTGCGATTACACCGTTCTCGGTGATGCAGATCCCTTCGAAAGCGGCATCGGCGAGCAGTTGAAATCTTGTCCGGCTCTCTTTCAGAGCGGCTGTGCTCCTGCTCACCTGCTGTCGGAGGAGCACGATGCGCACGAAGGAGAGTACGATGAACAGAATGATCAAGACGAGAATGATGATACGGAAGAGCTGGCTCTTCTCCCTCTCCTGCTCCAGTAGAGCGGCAAGTTGGCTTGGAGTGCTTTGCTTCTCGACAACCGTCATGGCAGGAACGATTTGCCCGACGACTTCCCCGCACTGAGCCGGCGCCGACAGGGCGAATAACAGAAGAAACAGGAGCACTCCGACGCGTGCACGTTTCCACCCTCGACATAAGATCATTTTTTGTCTGAATTCAACACCCATATTCGCCTCTGAACAGCGTAATCCCTAACGCTCCACAATAGCGCAGACAGGTTAAAAAAGACAGATCATCACGAAAAAAGGCCATCACCACAGGGTGACGGCCTTTCGTGTTTTCAAAAAAATGGTGAGCCGTGTTGGAATCGAACCAACGACCCGCAGATTAAAAGTCTGCTGCTCTACCGACTGAGCTAACGGCCCTCAACGAAAACGAACGGCACTATAGCAGAGCTCGCACTGAGTGAGAAGCCTTGTTGTACAGAACCGGCAATTTTTTTCCTCACTACCGTCTCGATATCTGTGGAGAGGAGTGAAACCACACTGTTTTGCAAGTGTTGCGACCACACGTGGGATGTGTGAGACTGACCGCCACGGATCTGGCGCACGTCACGAGCCGAATTCGATTAACACTCACTCCAAGCCCAAGAGCAGGTGGTGCGGCGTATGGCGATCATCCCAGTGATACTTTCCGGTGGCATGGGGTCCCGTTTGTGGCCGCTTTCGCGGGAGTCCTACCCCAAACAGTTCCTTCGACTGACCAGTGAGAAGACGCTATTTCAAGAGACCGTGCAGCGCGTGACCAATCTGGAGAACGGCTGCGATCCTCTACTGATCTGCAATGTGGATCACCGCTTTCTCGCCGCCGAACAGTTGCGGCAGATGGCGCAGGAAGTGACGGCGATTCTCCTGGAACCCATGGGACGCAACACTGCTCCAGCAGTTGCATGCGGTGCTCTACAAGCGATCGAGGCCCAGGGGGAGGAGGCGTTGATTCTGGTGCTGCCGGCGGATCACGTCATCGCTGACAAAGAGGCGTTCCAACGCGCCGTCGCCCTGGCGGAGACCCAGGCAGAGGCAGGCCATCTGGTTACCTTTGGCATCGTGCCCAACCACCCAGAGACCGGTTTCGGTTACATCAAGCGGGGCGCACCGCTTGACGCTGACGGTGTTTTTCACGTCGATGCCTTCGTCGAAAAACCGGACCTGGCTATTGCTACCGGTTATGTGGAGAGCGGGGAGTATGCCTGGAACAGCGGCATGTTCCTGTTCCGTGCCGATCGCTATATCGCTGAACTGGAAAGATTCGAACCAGAGATACTAGCTGCTTGCAGACGCGCCCTGGATCGAGCCCGGCTAGATCTGGATTTCATCCGCCTGGACGAGGAGGCATTCGCCGCCTCCCCTGCCAACTCCATCGATTATGCTGTGATGGAGCGCACCGACGATGCCGTGGTGATTCCCATTGATGTGGGCTGGAGCGACGTGGGCTCCTGGTCCGCCTTGTGGAAGCACGGTGAACGGGATGCCGCAGACAATGTGACTCAAGGGGATGTAGCGATTCACGACGTCCATGGCAGTTACCTACGCAGCCGCGATCGCATGATAGCCGCCATCGGCATCGACAACTGCGTGGTAGTGGATACCGCAGATGCCGTACTGGTTGCCAGCAAAGATCGGGTCCAGGATGTCAAAGCGCTTGTGGACAGCCTGAAGAGTCGGGGCAAAGACGATATTCTTCAACACCATACCCGCGTCTTCCGTCCATGGGGCAACTACGAAACCGTCGATTGCGGCGACCGCTTTCAGGTGAAGCGCATTGTCGTCAAACCGGGCGAAATACTCTCCCTGCAACTCCACCACCACCGCACTGAACATTGGGTGGTGGTCAAGGGAACCGCCAGCGTCACCCGCGGCGATGAGACCATTCTGCTCTCCGAGGATCAATCCACCTACATTCCCCTGGGCGTCAAACATCGGTTGGAGAATGTGGGCAAAATTCCTCTGGAACTGATCGAGGTACAGTCCGGCAGCTATCTCGGTGAAGATGATATCGTTCGATTAGAAGACAAATATGGCCGTTGAGCCAAAGAAGGGAAGCCCCACTCCATGAGCCGACTGGAAAAAGAGGTTGCGCACCGCCGCACCTTTGCCATCATCTCCCACCCTGACGCTGGCAAGACCACCCTCACCGAGAAGCTGCTGCTATTCGGCGGCGCGATCCAGATGTCCGGTATGGTGAAAGCTCGTGGTCAGCAGCGGCGTGCGCGCTCCGACTGGATGAAGGTGGAGCAGGAACGCGGCATCTCGGTCACCGCCTCGGTGATGACTTTCGAGCACGCCGGCTGCACCTTCAACCTGCTGGACACCCCTGGCCATGAGGACTTCAGCGAAGACACCTACCGCACCCTCACTGCGGTGGATTCTGCGATCATGGTACTGGATGCCGCCAAGGGTATCGAGACCCAAACCCTGAAGCTGTTCGAGGTGTGCCGCCTGCGCGATGTACCGATCATTACCTTCATCAACAAAATGGACCGCGATGGTCAGGAGCCTCTTGATCTGCTGGATGAGATCGAGCAATCGTTGGCGCTTGAGGTGACTCCAGCCATCTGGCCCATCGGAATGGGACGCGACTTTCTCGGCTGTTACGACCTGCGAAAGGATCGCCTCGCCCTGATGGAGAAGGGGAGTCACGACATGCCCGACCCCGGCGTCACATGCCAGGGACTCGACGATGAGAAGATGGCCGATCTTCTGCCGACCCATGCCCTGGAGACGCTACAGGAAGGGGCGGAGATGGCGCGGGAACTCTGCGCCCCCTTCACACTGAAATCCTATCTGGAGGGGCATCAAACGCCTGTGTTTTTTGGTAGTGCGATCAACAACTTCGGAATGCGTGAACTGCTGGACGGTCTTGCCGAGATGGCGCCGACCCCTCGACCGCAACCGACAGTGGAGCGGGAGGTACAACCAGTCGAGGAGAAGGTGTCCGGCTTTGTCTTCAAGATTCAGGCGAATATGGACCCCAAGCACCGCGACCGCATGGCCTTCTTCCGACTCTGCTCCGGCCACTTCAAGCGCGGCATGAAGCTGCACCACGTCCGCTCAGGCAAGAGTATGGTCATGCACAACCCCATGCTATTCCTTGCCCAGGATCGTGAGAGGGCCGAAGACGCCTGGCCAGGGGATATTCTCGGCATTCCCAACCACGGCAATCTCCGCATCGGCGACGCACTAACCGAGGGAGAAGCGCTGCACTTCAAGGGGATTCCAAGCTTCGCTCCGGAGCTTCTGCAACGGGTGCGTCCGGACGACCCCATGCGCTCAAAGCATCTTGGCCGTACGCTGAAGCAGTTGGGTGAAGAAGGTGCGGCACGGGTGTTTCACACCGTGTTGGGCTCCAACTGGATCGTTGGTGTGATGGGTGCATTGCAGTTCCAGGTATTAGCGGATCGTATCCGCACCGAGTACAATATCCCCGTTCACTTCGAGCCCGCCCATCTGCACACCGCCCGCTGGCTGGAGTGCGACGATCATCGCATGTTGAAGAAGTTCACCGATGAGAACACGGCGAGCATGGCTGAGGATCACGACGGCCAGCAGGTCTTTATGACCCGTAACGCTTGGCATTTGGATACGGCCATCAAGGAGTGGCCGGAGATTCGCTTCCTCAAAACCAAAGAGCAGGTGCACTGAGGAGGATTTAGAACGCAAAATAATAGGGAGGGTTACACTGCCACCAGAGCGCCGTCCGGTGATGAGGTACGCTGATCCGGTTCCTGGTCAGGCAGTGCGTTGGATCCCAACCACCACACCGCCAGCAACACGACCGTCAGCAGACCGATCAGCAGCAACACCCACCAGATCCTCCGTTCTTCTGCAAGCACTGCAGCCTCCCTTCACAGACGCCCCTCCGTCAGCGGAAATTGAGGAATAGCGTCATCCTCCTGAACTGAACAATCGTCCAGCGGCAGACCACCCCTTGTCCCAATCTCGACACCGAAGAGATGCGTACCATTCACAACGCCATCAATAGTCCCGCCCATCCTCTTCGTATCTGTTCGATGCGTGACGTCTGGCCTTGACCATGCAGGACTCCGAACAGATCACACGATCCTGAAGCGTATAGGCGGAGACCACATCCCTCTTGCTGCCGACATCCTTGCCACACTGCCAGCAGTGGTAGAGTTGATCGTCTGGGTCGTTGCTTTCCATGCGGTTTTTTGATGGGGCGTTCATCAAGTTTTCTTGCTTGCTCCTCTCGTCATCCTTTTCGGACACGCCATGAAAGAAAGAAACTCTAATTGCTCCAAACCAGACATTAAAAACTTAAATTATTCTTGCCGATCTCGTGAGCCCAACCATGTCAACGGCAAATCGTTACGCATTCCATAAAGATCTTTTGTTGTTTAATATAAAGCATCCACCATCTGTCTTCTTAAACGTGCATTATCTACCGCTTTCTGTTCAGCTGTTTGGCCGTCACCAAAAGGAGGAAGAAGAAAGTCATCCTTAGTTTCATCTTTCGCATTCGCCATGTAAATTGCAATGGCTCCTTTTGGCGTTAATGTGTACACATTCTCCCCTCCCTTCTTTTCAAGCAATACAAGACCATTGTCCACCATCGAGGTAATTGATTGCGAAACAATGCGGCGCGCACCTTCTCCCATGCCCGACGCGTTATCTGTTCCGTATCTGAAGTCGAGATCTGTAAACCTCGGAACACCTC
>JADGBX010000250.1 GCA_015231265.1 Magnetococcales bacterium
AAAGTCAACACCGTGAGGCTCTGCCTCAAACTCCGGCAGGGTCCCCGCACCCTGCACCCGACCAGTAAAAGATAAACACCTAACGGCCACGGATTTACCACCTGACCGGCCACGGATTTACCACCTAACGGCCACGCCCCTCCAACCTTCCCTAAAACGTTTTCGCCCGCTTCGCCTTCTTGCGCTCATGCTCCTTGAGCAACTTCTTACGCATGCGAATACTCTTGGGCGTCACCTCGACAAGCTCGTCATTCTCAACGAACTCCAACGCCTGCTCCAACGAAAACACCGCCGGTGGCGTCAACATGATGTTCTCATCAGTCCCTGCGGCACGAATATTGGTGAGCTGCTTGGTCTTGAGGGGATTGACGACCAGATCATTGTCGCGGGAGTTGATGCCGACGATCATACCTTCATAAACGGGATCACCGGGCTTGACGAACATACGCCCACGCTCTTGGAGATTGAAGAGCGCGAACCCGACGGCTTTGCCCTTGTCCTTGGCGATGAGAACACCGTTTTTACGTGGCGCAATAACAGCATCGACGCGGGCGGAGTAGCGGTCGAAAACGTGGTACATGAGACCGGTGCCCGATGTGAGCGTCCGGAATTCGGTCAGAAAACCGATCAACCCGCGTGAGGGGATGAGATAGTCCAACCGCACCCGCCCCTTGCCGTCGGGCATCATGTCGGTCAGCTCCCCCTTGCGCTCGCCGAGAGTCTCCATGACCGAGCCCTGATGCGCCTCTTCGACATCGACGGTGAGCTGCTCGAACGGCTCCATCAGAATGCCGTCGATCTCACGAATGATCACCTCGGGACGAGAAACACCCAGCTCATACCCCTCTCGGCGCATGGTCTCGATGAGAATGCCCAGATGCAGCTCACCACGACCGGAAACGCGGAATTTATCAGGGTCGGCGGTGTCCTCCACGCGCAGAGCAACGTTGTGCTCCAACTCACGGTTCAACCGCTCAAGGATCTGACGGCTGGTGACATACTTGCCCTCCAACCCGGCCATGGGCGACGTGTTCACCTGAAAGGTCATGCTGACGGTGGGCTCGTCAACGGTGAGCGCAGGCAGTGATTCCACATTGTCCGGATGACAGAGCGTATCGGAGATGTTCAACTTTTCGATGCCGGTGAAAGCGATGATGTCGCCGGCGTTGGCTTCGGTCACCTCGACCCGCTCCAGGCCGTGAAAACCGAAGATCTGCAACATGCGGCCACCGCGCTGCTCCCCCTCGGGATCGATCAACACCACGGGAGAGTTCTTGCCGACACTGCCCCGCTCCACCCGACCGACGCCGATCACGCCGACATAACTGTTGTAGTCGAGGGAGGAGACACGCATGCGGAACGGCCCGTCCCGCTGCACATCCGGCGGCGCGACATGATCGAGAATGGTCTGGAACAGCGCGTCCATGTTGTCGGTGCGGTCGTCGGAATCGAGACTGGCATAACCCTGAATCGCCGAGGCATACACCACCGGGAAATCCAACTGCTCGTCATCGGCCCCGAGACGGTCGAAAAGATCGAAGGTCTGATCCAACACCCAGTCGGGACGCGAGCCGTCACGGTCGATCTTGTTGATGACGACGATGGGCTTGAACCCCATGGCAAACGCCTTCTGGGTGACGAAACGGGTCTGAGGCATGGGCCCCTCCACCGCATCCACCAACAACAACACCGAATCGACCATCGACAACACCCGCTCCACCTCGCCACCGAAATCGGCATGGCCGGGGGTGTCAACGATGTTGATGCGGTGATCATTCCAGAGAATCGACGTGTTCTTAGAGAGGATCGTGATGCCCCGCTCCCGCTCCAGATCGTTGGAGTCCATCACCCGATCAGGCACCGCCTTGCGCTCGTCCAGCGTTCCGGACTGCTTTAGAAGTTGGTCGACAAGAGTGGTCTTGCCGTGATCGACATGGGCGATAATCGCCACATTGCGCAGGCGTTCGAGGGGGTAACTCATGGTGGAATTCAACACTTCTCAAGGATGGCAGGGAAAAAGGAAAGGCACCCCGACCGACAGGATGCGTGGCGTTGTTCTAGCCTCTTCCAACCGACACGTCAAAGGTTTGCGGGCTACACCACCCCTCAACGAACCATTCTGACACGACATTCGCATGATGATGCCGCTTGTGATGACACGCGGCAAAACGTAGGATACAGGCAGGATGTGGGAAGCAACGTCCCAACTCTTACCTTACCCCCTTTTGTGGATGAGACCGGTCGGCCCATGAGCGACACCCCACAGACATCCGAAACCCCCGAACGCCCCTCCATGAGCAATGGAGAGCTGTTCCGCCGTTTCGGCAAGCTGGTGTGGCCCTTCCGCTGGTATCTGCTGCCGGCGCTGTTGGCGATGATCGTCATGGCCTCCACCGGCGGCGCCATCGCCTTTCTCGTGCAGCCGATCCTCGACAAGGTGTTCATCGAAAAAGACGCCTTCATGCTCTACGCCATGCCGGCGATCATTCTGGGTATCTTCGTCATTCGCGGCATCGCCTTCTTCATTCAGGCCTACCTGATGGAGTATGTGGGACAGAAGGTGGTGCGCGGCCTGCAGATTCGACTCTATCACCACTTTCTGGCCTTTGATGCCGGTTTTATCCTCTCCCAATCCACCGGCGCCCTGATCTCCCGCATCACCTACGACGCCAATCTTCTGAAAGAGGCCGCCTCGTCGGTGGTGTCGAACATTCTCCGAGAAGGTTTCTCGGTGATCTTTCTGGTGGGCGTGCTCTTCTATCGCGATGTGGAGATGGCGCTGATCGCCCTGGTGGGACTGCCCGTCGCCGGATGGCTGATCTACATCTTCGGTCGCAAGATGCGCCGCCTCAGCCGTCTGCGTCAGGAGCTGATGGAGGGGGTCACCGCCCATCTGGAGGAGACCATCTCCGGGGTGCGCATCGTCCAGTCGTTCCGCATGGAGTCGCGGGAGCGGGCGCGATTCCGCCGCATCACCAAGGATGTTCTGAGCAACCATCTCAAAGTGGCCAAGGTGCGCTCGATCTCCAAACCGGCCATCGACATCATCTCCGGTGTCGTGGTGGGCGGCGTGGTGCTCTTCGCGGGGCAGGCGGTGATCAACGGCACCACCACCACCGGCACCTTCTTCTCCTTCATCACCGCTCTTCTGATGGCCTATGCGCCGATCAAGCGCTTGACCGGCCTTAATAATCTATTACAAAACAGCCTCGCCGCCGCCCAGAGAATCTTCGAACTGCTCGACCGCAAACCGGCCATCGCCAACACTTCCCGCGCCCTGCCCCTGCTGCCTCTGCACAATGCGATCCGCTTCGAGAACGTCCGTTTTCGTTACTCCGACGATCTGCCGTGGGTGCTGGACGACATCTCTCTCACCGTGCGCGCCGGGGAGCGTGTCGCCGTGGTGGGTAAGAGCGGCTCCGGCAAGAGCAGTCTGATCAATCTGGTGCCGCGCTTCTTCGATGTCACCGAGGGTAAGATCACCCTGGACAACATCGACATCCGCAAAGCCACCCTCCACTCCCTGCGGTCGCAGATCGCCATGGTGACGCAGGAGGTGATTCTCTTCAACGACACCGTGCGCCACAATATCGCCTACGGCCCCGGCTACTGGAGTCAAAAAGATCTGGAAAACGCCTCGGAAGCGGCCAATGCTCTTGAGTTCATCAACGATTTTCCCGAAGGGTTCGACACCGTTGTCGGTGATCGCGGCATCCGTCTCTCCGGCGGTCAGCGGCAGCGACTCTCCATCGCCCGATCCATTCTGAAAGACGCGCCGATTCTGATTCTCGACGAGGCAACCAGCTCGCTGGATACCGAGAGTGAACGGGTGGTTCAGGACGCGCTCGATCATCTCATGGAGGGGCGCACCACCTTGGTGATCGCCCATCGCCTCTCCACCATTCAGAGCGCCGACCGCATTGTGGTTCTGAAGGAGGGGCGCATTGTTGAGGAGGGTACGCACTCGCATCTACTCTCTCTCAACGGTGAATACGCCCGTTTACACCGTATGCAGTTCCGCGAAGAGACCTAGGTTCTGATGAGACACCTTCTACAGATGTTTTTATTACTCGCACTCACTCTTCTTCAGGTGGGGTGCATCATCCCTGATATGCCTGGTCCCATTGGAATTCCGGGATTGTAAAAAGCAGGGGATGGGACCGTGGCCGGTCAGGTGGTTATCCGTGGCCGGTCAGGTGTTAAATCCCTTACTACCTCGGGTGCAGGGTGCGGGGACCCTGCCGGAGTGTGAGGCAGAGCCTCACGGTTGTGACGTTTTTTTTGGCGACGGTGGGTGTGTGCTGTTTTAGGTTCGGTGCCAATAGCTCACTGCTTTGTGGAGCCCGACAATCGGTGCCATCTCCGTGCTTTTCCTTTTCCTTTGCCGTGGCCATACTTCCCCCTAAAAGGAGGTGCGGAACCATGGGTTCCGCGGTGTTGACTCTTCCGTTGCTTTTCCTGTCTTCAATGTCATCGAGGGGTGA
>JADGBX010000251.1 GCA_015231265.1 Magnetococcales bacterium
TCCCACCGGTACTGACCCCGGCGATGATGATCCCATCAGCAAACCACGCCGCTCTCCGGGGCAGCTCGCGCAGGAGGAAATCATAATCTCCGACAATCTTAAAAGAGGGATCAAACTGTCCATGATCGTGGAAGAGGTCTCTATGATGCAGTGAACCCGGATGGGGCACGGACATTTCATGCACGAAGCGTTGGCGGGCGCTTTCCCAGGGTTTTCCAAGTGTTGACAATACGACGGGTGGTACCCCGTTCACTGCGTGAATCGAGCCGTAGACGAAGCGGATACCTGATTGCCGCGCCCTCCGGCAGTGGGGATGAAGACGCGACAAAACGTCGGTTGACCAGTAATAATCGTCCGCACCTAGAAAACAGATCCACTCTCCGGTGGCCTGTTCCAGAGCACGATTCCAGGCCTGATAGATGCTCTCATCCGGCTCCGAGTGGATCGTGAGACGGGGATCATCATAGGTGGCAAGGCATTCCAAAGTTCCATCGGTGGACTCCCCATCTTGAATGATCAGCTCGAACGACTCGAAGGTCTGTGACAAAACGCTATCCACACAACGCGCCAGTGTGCATGATGCGTTCTTTGTGGCAATAATGACAGAGAATGTCGGAGAGTGTGCACACTCTTGCGAGACCTGTTTCATGTTGTCTCCAACCGCTGTGTTGTCGTACGTTGAACAGGATAATAGACACGCTCCATGGGGTGTCGAGGGATCGCGATCGTCTCGTGCATTGAGAAGACGCCCTGATCAGACAGTTTAAGACAGAGAACACCCTTATGGTTCGTGCATTTATTCGTCGTGTAATCACTCTATTGCGTATAATGGAAAAGCGTCTGAATCTCGATGCCGATGCCAAACTGCGTCTTGCATCTGCCGCATCGATCACGCAGATTGAAGAGAGTGGGCTTTTCGATGCCGAATGGTATGCAGCCCAATGCCCATCCTTGGCAGGTCGGCGCATTCAGGACATGATCGCCCATTATATAACGGAAGGGTGGCGTTATGGACTGGATCCCGGGCCGGGATTTGACACCAAGAGTTATTGTCAGGCACAGCCCTTCGTTGAACGGAACGGCGTCAATCCGCTTCTCCTTCACCTGAGCAGAGGCGTGTTGGTAGGCTCTCTTACTCATAAAGCGGCCGTGCCGGAGAGAATAGATCATGACCTGACCGATCTTGATCAATGGCCGGTTATGGCGCAGTCCGTCAATGAGAGCGCTCTTAAGGTGGATATCGTCGTTCCCGTCCATGGTGATCGGGAGAGAGCCCTCGCCTGCATTAAGTCCGTACTCGACAGTGTGGATCGTCACTTCTGCCAAGTGATCGTCATCAATGATGCATCCCCGGATGCCGTGCTGAGCGATACGTTGCGAGTGTTGGCTGAAAGAGCCGTGTTCACCCTGATTGAACACGCCGTCAAGCGTGGAGATGTTGCGTCGGTCAATGCCGGGATCTCCCTCCATCCACACCGTGATGTCCTCCTGCTCAAGCCCGATACCATGGTCTATGGAAAGTGGCTGGAAAAGCTTCACCATCACGCCCGGTCTCACGTCCGGGTTGCGACGGTTACTCCCTTCTCGAACAGTGGCGGCATAAACAGCTACCCACATGTCAACAAACACAACAACGGGCTGCACGGAACCGATGCCGCAACCCTCGACCGATTGGCCGGTCGGGTGAACGCCGGTCTGGCCATTGAGATACCCGCCTGTGTCGGGTTCTGCGTCTATTTGTGTCGTGATGCTCTTGACACGCTCGGTCCTTTCAATGAAGACGCATCCGGCGGTGGATATGGCGCGGAGAACGATTTTTCATACCGCGCCGTCAAGGCTGGTTGGAACAACGTTCTCGCCTGCGATGTCTTTGTGTTTCACCATGGCGGCGTGTTCTTCGGCGAGGATGTCCATGCAGACAGGAGACGACGGGGCAGGGCGCCATTACCGGATCAGATCGCCGATCATCGGAAGCGGATAGAGGCCTACACGACGGCAGATCCGGCAAAGAGGGCTCGGGATGCACTGGATTTGGCACACGTCTCCGCCTTCACGAACGCACGGCGTACGGTCGTGCTCATCTCCCAGAATTGCGGGGGTGGCACGGAGGTTTCCGTTGCTCAGCAGGCCCGGATGTTCACAGCATCGGGGTGTGCCGTATTGATTCTCAGACCCGCGGAAGAGAGTGGCCTGTTGATTGAACCATGGGGACGGCCCGCTCTCTCCAGCTACTCTCCTTTACCGTGGGATGAGGCCATGACGAATGTGGAGCATCTCTTTCGACACTGGACGATTGCGGAACTGCATATCCACCACACCAATGGTTATCCCGACCCGTTTCTAAAAGCCCTGCCCCCTCTCTTACGACGGCTCGAAATACGGTCCAGTCTCTGGTTGCATGATCTCTTGACGCTGTGCCCGAGTTTGGGATTGGTCCACCGGGAGCGCGGGGTCTATTGTGGCGCACCGACAAACACGGCGCAGTGTGATCACTGCCTGTCCCAGATACCGGAGATCCCCATTTCCGGCGGCATTGTTCAGTGGCGGCAACGACACGCTGCGATCTTTCAGACGGTTGACTCGATTATCGCTCCTGACCAGAGCGTTGCCACTGTTGTGAAAAGACTCGGTGTGGCACGCCCGATTCGGGTTATTCCGCATCACCATCTGATCTTGGCCAAGACGGAAGAGTGGCCGGAAGAGCACTCGCCGAGGCGGATTGCCGTTGTCGGTAATATGGCCGTTCATAAAGGCCGTGCTCTTCTGCACTCTGTGGCAACCTGTGTCGAGCAGTTTGATTTACCGGTGAGGTTCCATCATTTTGGCAGTGTCTCTCATGGAGATTCACTCAATAATGTGCCTACGATATCGTTGGGAGGGCCGTATCGCAGAGACCAACTGTCGAAACGTCTCCGGCAAAGCGGCGCAACACTCGCCTTTTTCCCGACGCAGTGTCATGAAACATTCTCCTTCGCTCTGTCCGAGGTGTTGGTTGAAGGTCTCTATCCGGTCTGCCTGGATGTCGGTGCAATCGCTTCTAGAATCAGAGAGCTGGGCTGGGGTACCGTGTTACCCCTGGAGTATGGAGACCATCCGGCTCGCCTGGCCAGGTTTCTTGCCTCTCTTCAGTTGCCCGAAGAGCGCCGATACTGGCAGATTCGTCCAACGGTGATCGGTGAGTATTCGACCATCGATTCGGACAGCATGCAGAGCTGCCCCTGATCATGCAGAGCTGCCCCTGATAAAGAGCACCGGTTTCGCTGGCCAGGGTGGCGTGCGGAACGGCTCGCGTGCACATCCGTTACAGAGAGCGGAGTGGTTTTATGGTTCTCTATCATTAAGTTGCGCTGTTATTTTGTCTGAACGTCGGCACAGCCCTGAAAACGACTGTTTGATCTCTCGGAACTTGACACCAACGAATGCGAAGGGGATATTCCCCTGATGATATAACAGGTCGGTCCCGGCTCTTTCAAAACCGCAAGAAATCCTAAAATATGAACTGTGCCATTCTGTTTACCATTTTTAATCGTCCAGAAACGACCCGAACGGTTTTCGATGCTATCCGCAAGGCCCGTCCCTCTCGGCTTTACGTCGCTGCGGATGGTCCGCGCTCGGAGAGACCGGAGGATGTGGCGCTGTGTCAACACGCCCGCCAACTGGCAACGGAAGTGGACTGGCCCTGCACCCTTCATACACATTTCCAAGACCGGAATATGGGCTGCAAATACGCCATGATCTCTGCTCTCGACTGGTTTTTCAGCCTTGAGGAAGCGGGAATCATTCTAGAAGATGACTGTCTGCCGCATCAGGATTTCTTCACCTACTGCTTATGGGCATTGGAGACCTACCAACAGGATAGAAGCGTCTGGCACATCAATGGCAACAACTTCAATGCACCCAGTGAGCTCTTTGGCGACAACACGACGGCCTTTACATCTTTGGCCCAGGCGTGGGGATGGGCCACGTGGCGTGACAGATGGTTCAAGTGTGAGCACAACGCCTTCTATCTCATGTCCTTCTCACGGACTGCGTATCCTCAATGGCGTCTCTCTCTTGAGGCGAAATGGAATAAGCTCAAGCATATCCGTGAACTACAAACCGGTTTGAGTATCTGGGATTATGGTTGGCAAGTTACCATCCTGAACCATCAAGGGCGCTGTCTTTCAAGCCGCGCCAATCTGATCAGCAATCTGGGGGATGGTCCCTCGGCCACCCACACCCCGGTGGATGATCGAACGCATCTGCCGACCAGATCCATGGACGGACCTTTGGAAGCTCGGCACACTCTCTTCAACACGTCCCTGAATCGCTGGTATGAGACAAAAATGGGGATGGCCTCGATTCGTAAGGCTGCGCGTTACTTTCTGGAAAGCACCAAAACACGGTATATCCTCGCCTTCGAGGCCCTGCTCGCACGGGTGTTGTTTTTCGGTGTTCGGCACAGTGTCGTTGCCAGTACCGGTCGGAGCGGCTCCACCCTGTT
>JADGBX010000252.1 GCA_015231265.1 Magnetococcales bacterium
CAGGTAGTTTCGACGTCGATTCTCAAGCAGCGCCGCCGTCTCCTGAACCCCTTCGGTCATTCGTTCCAGCAGGGTGTCGTCCTTGGCGGCATTCGCGTGCTGATCCGGTGAGGAGAGCGTGACGCCGGTCATGGTATACGAGGCGTAGTAGCGCGGGGTCTTCTCCCGTGCGGCCAGAATCGAGCCGCTGACCACTCCACCACTGTACTGAGTGGTAAACCAGGGCAGAAATAGCCGATCATTGGTGAGCAGCAGTTCACTGTTGACCTGAAGCAGCTCAGCTTGACCGAAGCGCAGCCGTTCGGCTGAGAGTGACCCCTGAATATGGCTGGTGGGATCATCCGCCGATGTGTGGATAATCAGATCCAGATTGGTCAGTCCCTCTGCGTTCCAAGCCTTGGTAAAGGGGAGGAAGTCGGCGGCTTGTTCCATATCCCACAGCCCCACCACATGCAGGTGAACGTCGGGAAAGAGATCGCCGCTGATCTGGATCTGGTTCTTGTCGGTTCCGGCGGAGAGCGCCGTCTCGAGGCGGGTATCACCGATACGAGAGAGTGCCATGTCGCGGATAGCGATGTGGTGCTGCTGCAGATGGAGTGAGATCTCCGCCTCCAGTGGGGTGCCCGCCTCTTTGCGGATGTGTGGAGGCAGGGTAAAACCGGCATCGGTGAGATTCATTTTCGCGGAGACTTCCACCTCTTCCGGCCAGTTGCCGTGGATCTTGAAGGATCCGATGATGCTGCCGCTCTCCAGAGGTGTGAGGTCAGCGAGAAAACGTGCCTCCTCCAGAGTCAAGCTCTCCAGCATGGCAACGGAGAGGTCCAGGCTGCCCGATTCATCCAGAATCAGGGAGCCGGTGATGTCGAACTGGGGATGGCCGTTGAGGTCGAGATAGAACTCCTCGAAGTCGATATGGGGAACGCCATCAATGATGCGGGCCGTGGATTTCTGGCGCAGGGCGATATCCATGGGCGGCATGTTCAGGACATTGACCAGCAACATCTGAGTGGTTTTGGGGACGTCGCTCAGATCATCGGCGGCAAAGGTGAGTTTGTCCAACTCCAGCGTGGTGCGTGAATTGAGCCCCTCGTTGAGAGAACCGTGGATCAGTGTAGTGAAGAATCCTCTCTGAACATGGGGCTCGATCTCATGGGGCAGACCCGGCAGGGTGTTGGCCAGATGGCTCAACTCCACCGATTTGGCCTCAATGTTGAGCAGAAGCGGCAGATCGAAGAGATCCAATGACTCGGGAAGAGGGCCCACATGGCCGTGACTGCTGAAAGGAACGAGCTGGAACCGAGCTGATGCCGTCAGTGGCGACGAATGGCGAGGAGAGAGGCCGTGGATGGCGACTTGAAGATGGTCGATGATCCAGGTGCGGCCTTTGGGATCGTGCCAGTTGAGGATGGTCATGATGCCATCCCGAATCGTTACTTTGCCGATGGAGAGCTTGTTCAGACCGTGGCCCAGAACCTTCTCCATCTTACGATTACTGACGTCGGCTGTCTTCTGCGCTCTTTCCACCAGTGAGGTGTGGTGGCGCTGGATATAGTTGATCTGTGGTGCGACCAGAGTGAGCGAGGAGAGGTGAATCTTGGTGGCGGGATTGTCGTCGTCATAGAACAGAAAACTGAGCCCAACCCCAAGAAATGCCTGTTTGACCAGAAGAATCGGCGGCTCGTCCGGAGCAAGGGACTTGATCTCCAGATTGTTGAGCTTCAGCGTAACGAAACCGCTGGTGGGAGAGAACTCCACCTTGCCCAGAGAGACGGGATAACCGGTGAGGGCTTCCAGAGTTTTAACGATGCGCGGACGGTACTTGTCCGGGTCGACGGTGACATAGAAGGTGGTCACCACCAGGAAGATCACGAAGATGACCGAGCCAACGATGATGACCGCCGACCGTTCCCGCCGATTCATGAGTTCAGCTTGTCCTTCAGAATGGTATTGACCACTTTCGGGTTGGCTTTGCCGCGGGTCGCTTTCATCACCTGACCGACGAAGAAGCCGAAGAGTTTGGTCTTGCCCTCTTTGTATTTAGCCACTTCACCTTCGTGAGCCGCCAGAACCGCGTCCACTTCCGCTTCGATGGCGGAGGAGTCGGTTACCTGCTTCAGGCCCTGCTTGTCGATGATGGTGTCAGGATCATCCCCGCTCTCGAACATGATGCCGAACACCTTCTTGGCGATCTTGCCGGAGATGGTGTTGTCGAGAATACGAGCCACCAGCATGCCCAAATTCTTGGCGGAGACCGGAGAGTCGGCGATGTCGTGGCCCTCCTTGTTGAGCAGGCCCAACAGCTCGACACTCACCCAGTTGGCGGTGATTTTCGGGTCGCTTTTGCCCAGCTCGGCCACTATCTGATTGGTTGCTTCATAGTAGGAAGCGAGGCGGCGGGAGGTGGTAAGAACCTCGGCGTCGTAGGGGGAGAGCCCGAACTCGGACTGGAAGCGGGCTTTCTTGGCGTCGGGAAGCTCCGGCAACACGTCACGCAGTGCTTGGACCCGCTCGTCCGTAAGGACCAGACGGGGGAGGTCCGGTTCCGGGAAGTAGCGGTAGTCGTGGGCCTCTTCCTTGCTGCGCATGGAGCGGGTTTCATTCTTGGCCGCGTCCCAGAGACGGGTTTCCTGAATGATCTTGCCGCCCGATTCGATCACGTCGATATGGCGCTCCACCTCAAAATCGATGGCCCGCATCACATTGCGGATGGAGTTGAGGTTCTTCAACTCACAGCGGGTGCCGAACTCTTTGGCCCCCTTACGGTTGATGGAGACGTTGGCATCGCAACGGAAAGAGCCCTCCTCCATGTTGCCGTCGCACACCTCCAGATAGCGGACGATGGCGCGCAGCTTCTTCAGGTACTCTCCCGCTTCTTTGGAGGAGCGAAGATCGGGTTCGGAGACGATCTCCATCAGCGGTACGCCGGTGCGGTTGAGATCGACCCAGGAGGCGCCGACGATGCCTTCGTGCAGATTCTTGCCTGCATCCACCTCCATGTGAATCCGCGTGACCCCGATCGTTTTTTCCTGATCATCCACGGTAATGGAGACCCTGCCGTGTTCGACGATGGGCAGATCGTACTGGGTGATCTGGTAGCCGGAGGGGAGGTCGGGATAGAAGTAGTTCTTGCGCGAGAACTCACTCATCATGTTGATGGTGCCCTCGATGGCCAGACCGGTTTTGATCGCCATGTTCACCGCTTCCCGGTTCATCACCGGTAGCACACCGGGAAAACCGGAACATACCGGACAGATCTGGGTGTTGGCCTCCGAGCCGAAGGTGGTCGGGCAGCCGCAGAAGATCTTGGAGCGGGTGCGCATCTGGGCGTGGATTTCAAGCCCGATGACGGTTTGGTATTCAGAATCGAAGCTCATGGTTTGGTCTCACCACGGAGTAGGGGTCTGGCCCGGATCAGTACGGTATCAAAGCGTCGGTTTGCGTGTGTGCCACTCGGTGGCCTGCTCATAGGCGTGGCCCACCTGCAGAATGGTCTCTTCACCCAGAGGCCGACCGATCAGTTGCATACCGATGGGCAGTCCCTGGCTGTCGAATCCGCACGGCAGCGACATGCCCGGCAGTCCCGCCAGATTGACGTTGATGGTGAAGATGTCCGAAAGATACATCTGCACCGGATCATCGGTCTTCTCACCCAGCTTGAAGGCGGTGGTCGGAGAGGTGGGGCCGAGAATCACATCCACCTTCTCAAAGGCGCTGCTGAAGTCGTTGGCGATCAGTCGCCGCACTCTCTGCGCCTTACCGTAGTAGGCGTCGTAGTAGCCCGAGGAGAGGGCGTAGGTGCCCAGCATGATGCGCCGCTTCACCTCCGACCCGAAACCATCGGCACGGGTACGGTAGTACATGTCCCGGAGGTTCTTCGGATTGGGCGCCCGGTAGCCGTACTTGACGCCATCGTAACGGGCCAGGTTGGACGACGCCTCCGCCGGGGCGATGATGTAGTAGGTGGGCACGCCGTATTCTGTGTGCGGGAGCTGTACCGGCACCACCTGGGCGCCCAGCTCCTTCAGGGTCTCCAGCGCCTTTTCCAGCGCAGCGCGGGTACTCTGGTCGATGCCGTCGGCAAAATATTCGTCGGGAATGCCGATCCGCTTGCCACGAATGTCGCCGGTGAGGCCGGCAGCATAGTCGGGCACTGCTTGATTGATGCTGGTGGAGTCCTTGGGGTCGTGGCCGGCAATCGCCTTGAGCATGTGGGCGGAGTCGGCCACGCTCTTGGTCATGGTGCCGGGCTGATCCAGTGACGAAGCGAAGGCGACGATTCCGAAACGGGAGACGCGACCATAGGTGGGTTTCAGACCGGTGATGCCGGTGACTGCTGCCGGTTGCCGGATGGAACCCCCTGTGTCTGTGCCGGTGGCGCAGATGCAGAGATCCGCAGCCACAGCCGCCGATGAGCCTCCCGAAGAGCCGCCGGGGATGCGATCCAGATCCCAGGGGTTGCGGGTGATGCCGAAGTGGGAGGT
>JADGBX010000253.1 GCA_015231265.1 Magnetococcales bacterium
ACTCTAAATTAAATTGCCAGAAGCAGAACAATAGAGGGCTTATCCATCACTAGGTGTGATGGATGCCATGCGAACCGACTGCGCAGAGGGGACGCGTTCAGGTCGGTTGTTATTCCATCGTTTCGTATACCACTTCACCGGGCCGATCCCGCGTGAAAGACACGTCAGGTGACGATATTTCTTCAACCTGCACGTCTGCAACCTGCAAGGGGGAGTTCATGCGTTTTTTCATACTCACCACTCTTTCGGCTGTCCTGTTCTGGGCGCCGCTGGCGGAAGCGGGGGTCAGCAAGGATCTGCCCTATGCCAAAGAGACCACCTCGGCTCAAGAGATCGCCGAGCAGGTCTACTACGTCAACCACTTCTACGGGATGGATAACTTCCTGATCATCCCCACCAGCAAGACCAAATATGTCTCCATGGTGGTCCGTGAGAAGGGCAAGAAGGGCAAGGTGCACACCATCAAGCGCCTGCTCAACAACGCCTACGGCGACGGCACGGTCAAAAGCCGTGACCTGATTCAATTCATCACCGGCAAGATGCGCGGCACCTCCATCTTGATCACCGACTACGTTGACGACGCCAAGCAGCAGAGCTACTCCATCTGGCTGCCTGCACTGCGCAAGATCCGCCGCTTCTCGGAGCCACCCCACGACGACGCCTGGGGCGGCAGTGACTTCACCTATGGTGATATCGCGCTGAGAAAACCGGAACATGAAGAGCATGAACTGCTGGGCACCGAGACGTTCGGCAAGTGCCTGGGCGCCATGACGCTCTCAAAACGGCTCAAGAAGAAAACGGTCCTGAGAAACTTCAGCGACCCCTCCTGCGAACACAAAGACAAAACCGTCTACAAGCTGAAAAGCACCACCAAACAGAAAAAGTGGTGGTACGACCACCGTATCAGCTACGTGGACACCACCAGCTACGCCGACTACCGCACCGAGTACTACAAGGATGGCGCTCTGGTGAAGGAGATCGATCGGGACTGGACCTCGCTCGGCATGGCCGACCCCAGAATGCAGTTCTGGAAATACTGGTACGGCAAGACCTCTGCCACCGGTCATGAGACCCAGATCAACATTCCCGAAGGCGGCATCCAGTGGAACAAGGATAAGGATCCCGAAATCTGGACCGAAGAGAATCTGAAGGCGAAGTAGCACCAGCCTAGGGCGTGTCCTCAATGAGAACGAAATCGCGTTTGTGCCTGAAAATGCAGCAGGCAAGGCGTGAGGAGCGCGGTTTGGCACGGCCAAATGAGCAACAAACAACGCAGCATGGTGTGTTTTCAGGCCAAACCCGAAGGGCTGGCGGTACGCCAGCGCGGTTTTGGACTCATTGAAGACACGCCCTAAGCACGCCGGAAAGACCACAAACCGCCGCACTCTGCCGGAGATTCCGGATACCGAGTGCGGCGGTTTTTTTTGCACTATCCAGACATTGACACCCTCATGAAACAGAAGTGGCGTCACTCTTGGTGATCACTTGCCTGTCGCGACCAGTGGCGGATTGACCGGATCTCCTCAGCGTCGATTCCCAGAGATTCCAGAAAATCCTGATGCCCGTCGGGAGAGAGTCGCTCAAAGGCCGCATGCCACTCCCACTTGCCTGCATCGTCGATACCCGCAGCATCCAGGATCTCCACCCAACGATCCTTATTCATCACCCGCCCGCCCTGCTGACTGGCCGGTGTCTGCAACAGGCGCAGAATCAAACTCTGCTGAGTGCGTAATGCACCGATTTCGCGATTGATGTGACTGAGCCGCTGCTCCAGAACCGTCTGGATCTTGGAGGCATCGCCCGCCAACACCCGACGAATCTTCTTCAAAGGTACCCCCGCCTCACGCAGGACGGTGATCCGCTCCATGCGCGCGCGCTCTTCCGGACCGTAGAGACGATAGCCGTTCAGGTCTCGTCCTGAAGGGTTCAGAAGATCGATCTCGTCATAGTAGAGAAGCGTACTGCGGGAAAGAGCGAAGTGCCTGCTCATCCGACCGATGGTCCACATGGCATTCCTCTGAGTCGTTGCAGTGCAGGCAGCCCCCCTCCGATCTGAGCGTTTGCACACTTAACCGGAAAGAAGCCGCCCGGATGGTTACAGTCAACGCGCCTGGTTGCCGGAACTCCAGTCACGAATCTGCGAGATCTCCTCCTCGGAGATGCCCAGCCAACTCAGAAACGACGCGTGCCCCTGGGGATGGCGTGCTTCAAACAGTTCGTGCCACTTTTTCATTGCCGATTCACCAAGCCCGATCTCCTCGAACAGGGCCACCCACTGGTCTTTATTGATGCCGTTGTTGCTCATGTGTTGATCTCCGTTTTCAGTGTGACAATCCGTGTGCGTATACAGCACATCTCTGCATGCATGACCGGAGTGTGAAGTATCAAGCTGTAGACAGGTCAAACACTTTATTCAGGAGAAGAGCGTTTTTGCTCCGGTGATCTCAAGCGAATGGCTGATGCAACTAGGGCGTGTCCTCAATTAGAACACAATCGCGTTTGTGCCTGAAAATGCAGCAGGCAAGGCGTGAGGAGCGCGGTTTGGCACGGCCAAATGAGCGACAAACAACGCAGCATGATGTGTTTTCAGGCCAAACCCGAAGGGCTGGCGGTACGCCAGCGCGGTTTTGGGCTAATTGAGGACACGCCCTCACACAATCCGATTCTTCTTGCCATACATTCATCAAGGGGACAGTATGGAGTGACATCTTTCCTTTATGAACCGGCATCCTCGTGGGGGCGTTGATTCCGGTTGCAACGATACCGTTCCATAATGGATTCAGGACAATTCGTACCGTTCACCTCTTGCGGAAAACGGCACCACTGATCTGTCCGGATAATAATGCCGACCTACCCGTGGGAACCAACGGGACACACTAACGATCACAAACAAAGACAACAACAGAAATGAACAAGACATAGTGACACTGTATAAAGGGGAGAGCGTGCATGGGACACACCCACAGAGTACTGGTTGTCGATGATGAAGCCGTCAACATCGAGATCATGAATGGTATTCTGGAGAAGGAGTATCAGGTTCTCTTTTCCACGACAGGCAAGGATGCGATTGAGAGAGCAACCACGGAAAAACCGGATCTGATCCTGTTGGATATCCTGATGCCGGACATGAACGGCCACGAAGTGCTCTCCCTCCTCAAGCAGAACAAAGAAACCTCTGAAATCCCCGTCATTTACGTCACCGCCCTCTCCGAATCCAAATATGAGTCCACCGGCCTGGAGATCGGCGCTGTCGACTACCTGACCAAGCCGATCAATCCGACGGTCGCTCTGGCGCGGGTGAAAAACCACCTTGAACGCTATCAGGCGATCAGAAAATCCCGAACGCTGGCACAGAAGCTCTCCATGATTCTGAGGTCGGTCGGCGATGGCGTGTTCGGAATGGAACGGGACGGTACGATCTCCTTTATCAATCCGGCAGCCGAGTGGATTCTCGGTTACTCCGACAAGGAGATGTATCAGATCACCATCAACAGCTTTTTCCCCCACGACGACGACAAGAGCGCCCACGCTCTCATGGAAGCGATGAACAGCGGAACCGCCCTGCGGGAGGAGCACGCCGTCTTCGAAAGAAAAGGGGGGAGCGCCGTTCCGGTTGAGTATATCGTCAACCCCTTGGTAGACACCTCGGGAATCGTCGGAGCGGTCTGTATCTTCAGAGATATTTCTGCCCGCCTTGAGCGCGCAGACCAGGAGATTTCTCAAGCGGTACACCGCTCTGTCCTGCACGCCCTCATCGAGACCGGCAGCTCGATTCCCAATCTGGATCAACTCTTCTCAACAGCGCTCAACATGCTTCAGTCGGTTCCCTGGCTCGCCCCCTCGCCGAGGGGAGCCCTTTTCTGGAGAGAGGACACGCTTCTCCATGGACCGGAGGCGCTGATCTTGAAAACCTGGAAGAACATCCCCGACTCTCTGCTGAATCACTACATGGAGCACGGCGTTATGGGAACCCCCAGCCAATCCGCCGTCGAGCAGAGCCAACCACTCTTCATGGAAAGAGCAGACACACGATTCTCCAACGACTTGTCGGAGATGGAACCCCACGGACAACTCTGCATACCGGTTGTCGAAGGAACGGAAGTGGTCGGCGTGTTGACGCTCATCCTTCCGAATGGTACGCACCCCAACCCCCACGAAACGGACTTTGCCGCATTCTACATGACCGCCCTGGCCGGTCTGGTCAACCAAAAGAGCAACGACCCGGACGCCCTGCACGCGCAGTGACCACCAGAAGAGAGAAGCCCCTCGCCTACCGGATCGTCGGTTATTGGAATCATGCATTCAGAAATATATGTATTTAAACGTGCTTATGTTCACCGTCTCTGATGGACAATTAATACATAATGTACACAAAAAATGTACCCACAGGAAAATGTGTGGTACACTTGTTGATAATAATTTTTGGTGTGCCTCTTCCTGAATGGTTCGATGAT
>JADGBX010000254.1 GCA_015231265.1 Magnetococcales bacterium
TCAAAGTTCATCATACAGCCATCGGCCACGGTTTTGTATCTTTCGTTCGGCTTTTTCATGAACGATTGACGAACCGGCCACATTATTCAGTCACAGGATACTCCGATACCATGAGCACATCCGATGCCAATAAACAGCTTGCCGGCATTCAGATAGTCCAAGGAAACACCCACCGTGAACGCCTTCAGGAGGATGCCGAATCCCCGAAGGAAGACAACTGGACACTGGCCGTCAACTCCCTGAAACAGCTCTCCCGAGCCGGCAACTGGGAAGAAGCACACGAATCACTGATCTTCCTGGCCAACCAGGAAAATCACCCCGAAGTGTATCGCGCCAAGGCGTTGGCGGTCTGGCTGGCGCTCAAGACCGATGTTCCCATCGCCCAACTGACCTCCTCATTCTATAAACTGCTCATCGGGGTCGGTCCGGACCACGAGAGCGCACCTGCTCTCGCCTCTCTGGCCAATCTGATGCTGCACCACAGGACACCGGACCATCCGGACCGGGAGCTGGCTCAACTCCACGTCCACCAGATGTTTCAGTACGTCTCGGAAGTTGACGGCATCACCGATCAGGAGGGGTTCAAGAGCTGGGTAGAAGAGAACCATCTCGACGATCCTGACATCATCATCCCCATGGTGATGCAGACCTTGGAGGAGATCATGGGTGATCTGGATTGGATCGACCGTGACCGGATCCAGGATCAACTGATGCAGGACAACACGGAACGCGCCAACGCCTGATCATTATTTCAGAGAATCATCAGCAAACACCTCGGAATCTGTTGATGGGCTCTGGGGTGTTTGCGATGGTCGGCAGTATGGGCTATAGTGTTTTGGAGCTGGGCCGGTTTTCCGGCCCATTGTTGTGTCTGAAAGGGTGACTGCACGGGTGTTCACACTGCCTTAGGTTGGTGTTGCATCTCTCGATCACACTGGCAGTCAGACGCGTATTTCCAATTTGATAACAAACGGATGAGAAACCATGGCGAACGTCATCGTTCTGGGAACACAGTGGGGAGACGAAGGCAAAGGCAAGATCGTGGATCTACTCACGGAACATGCCAACGTGGTGGTCCGCTTTCAGGGCGGCAACAATGCCGGCCACACACTGGTTGTTGACGGCACCAAATATATTCTACACCTGATCCCTTCGGGCATCATCCGGCCCAACGTGGTTTGCTGTATCGGCAACGGTGTGGTCCTCGATCCTATTGCTCTCATCAAGGAAATCGACGAGCTGTCGGAGTCGGGCATCACCGTCAACAGCAGCAACTTCAAGATCTCCCCTCTGACCAACATGATCATGCCCTACCATCAGGGGCTCGATTCCGCCCGTGAGAAGCACAAGGGCAAGGCCAAGATCGGCACCACGGGACGCGGTATCGGCCCGGCCTATGAAGATCGTGTCGCCCGTCGGGGCATCCGGGTCGGTGATCTGGCCAATCGTCAGGTGTTCGAATCGAAGCTTCAGGCCAACATCTCCTATCACAACTACATGCTCGAGAACTACTACGAAGCGCCCACATTCAATTTCGAACAGATGCGTGACGAGTTTCTCCGCATCGGCGAGACACTGGCTCCCTATGTGGACGACATCTCCGTCATTCTTGACAAGGAGATCAAAGAGAACCGTCCCATTCTGTTCGAAGGCGCTCAAGGCACCATGCTCGACGTGGATCACGGCACCTACCCCTTCGTCACCTCTTCATCGACGGTTGCAGGGAGCGCCTGTATCGGCTCCGGGGTTGGGCCCACTGCCATCAACTACGTGATGGGCATCGTCAAAGCCTATACCACCCGCGTCGGCAGCGGCCCATTCCCAACTGAGCTGAATGATGATGTTGGAACCCATCTGGCCAAAGTCGGTGCTGAGTTCGGTGCCACCACGGGACGCTCTCGACGCTGTGGATGGTTCGACGCAGTGGTGGTTCGCCATGCGATTCGCACCAGCGGTGTCACCGGGTTCACCCTGACCAAACTGGACGTGCTGGACGGGCTGGACACCATTAAGATCTGCACCGGCTACACCCGCAACGGTCAGCACTTCGACACCATTCCTTCCGACACCACGATCCTCGACGACTGCACACCGATCTACGAAGAGGTTCCGGGATGGAAAGGGGAGTCGGCCGCTGATGCCCGCACCTATGAGGAGCTGCCGGAGACGGCCAAAAGCTACATTCGTCGCCTGGAAGAACTGCTGGGTATTCCTGCCGCCATCATCTCCAATGGCCCGGATCGCTACCAGACCATGGTGGTCACCAACCCATTCGGTTAAGCACCTCCCTCCTTATGGCATAAACGACAAGGCCCGCATCCGGTATCCAGGATGCGGGCCTTTTTTGTCGATGTCATACAAGTGAAGGACCAGATCCCTCTGCCCTTCACCTTCAGTAAAGACCCAACTCCTTGAGCGTCTTGGGTCCGGCTATGCCATCGGCGCCCAACTGCTTCTGCTGTTGGAACGCCTCAACCGCCTGTCCTACTTCCGGTGAGTAGACACCGTTCACCGGTCCGTTATAGAGTCCGGCACCCTTCAGCGCCTTCTGGAGATTCTCAACCTGATACCCTTTACTCCCCTGCTGCATCATGGAGAGGGAGCGTTTTCCCTTCTTCGCCTGATAGAGGCGCTGCTTCTGGGCCTTGAGATACGATTTCATCTCGGAGGCCGGTGCTGAGGAGACGCGATCCATCTCATCATCCTCCATACTCAGTGCCTCCAGTTTCTTACCCAGTTTCACACTCTTCAGTCGCGTATTCTGAACAGCCAACTCTTGATTGAGCTTACGGATATTGGCTTTGGCAGCCTCTCGCTCCCCCTTCTCGAACTGGCGTACGTACTTCTCATGCCGTTCGTCGGCATCGATGGTCAGCGCATCGGCAAGCACGGTGTTCTTCACCGACTCCTCCACCTCCTGTGCTGAAGCCGACGCGGTCACCCAAAGATCCTGACGCACGGTCACCGGCGCCCCTTCATTTCGAGCATCCTGAAACAGGAGCGTAAAACTGCCCAGCTTTTTACGACCCGCCGATCGAGGATCGATCTCCAGCTTCAAAAGCAGAGAGCGATTCTCCCCGGCATAAAAATCCTCCAAGGGAATCTCCGTCCGCGTACCATCGGTCGAAGCACGATAGCCGTAGACATGGACACCGGTCACAGCATCGCTGGTCTGGAAGATCCCCTTCACATCCTTTGCAACTGTCTGAGAAAGCGCGCTCAACTCCTCTCGAAAGATACGAGCAACCTGTGTTGGACTCTCGACGAAGTAGTAATTACCACGGCCATTTTCAGCGATGCCCTGCATCAGATCCTCGTTGTAATCCAACCCCAACCCCAGAGCAGTCACACTCACCTTGCCTTTGCTGGTGTCATGGACATCTCGATAGATGTGATGGGGTTGCGTCACCCCTTTGTTGGCCAACCCATCAGAGAGCAACAGCACACGATTGACCGCCTCCATGTCGTAGTGGCTACTCACCTCACGAATCCCCTGCATCAGCCCGCCGTGAAGATTGGTGGAACCGCGTGGCTGTAAACTGTCGATACGACGTTTGATCAGTGATTTCGCCTCCACCGGAGAGGAGGGCCAGAGCAGAGTAACGCGATCATCGTACTCAACGATGGTGATCCTGTCGTTGGCAGTCAAACGATCCACGACTGCCCGGGCAGCCTTTTTCAGATACCCCATCTTACCCTGGCCGCGCATGGAGCCTGAGCGATCCAACACCAATCCCAGATTGATGGGCGGACGAGCGGAATCACTCACCTGCTCTTCAGGAACCACGTCGAACTCGATCAAAACATAGTACGGTTTCCGCTCTCCGACACGCACGGTGGAACGCTCACCTTCGACACGGGGAACCACCGGCTCCTTCTGCTTGCCGACGGCTGCTGAAGCGTTCACACTGATCAGGAAGAGCGTTACGATCACACTCAGCAACACCACCATGACACGAAATCGGACCTGTATTCCCTCCTGTCGAGCCGTGTGACAGCTGTTCTCACTGTCGGGGTGGGTGATTCCTGTATTTTGTGAGGGTACCCTACCGTGGGACATGACAAGCTCCAAATGTGCTGAAGTAACGAGGTATCCGGATATAGGTGTCATCAACACTACGAAGGTCACGCTGATTCGGAAAAAAGTAAACAGAAATTTCTCAATGGGCTGATAAACAATGTATGGAGTGGTGACGCACAGAGCCGTTGAAGAGCTTCTCAACGCATTGTCGCGAAAAGAGAATATCAAACATCAGACCGACCGTCTCAAACGTTGGGGGCGTCGTGCCGTTCCTTTTCTTCTTTCTGCTCTGGCGGCGGAAGCACCCCGTCCACGCAAGACACTGGTGTTCTACGCTTTACAGTACTGCTGGAAGGAGGAGGCCATCGATTCGGTGGTCCCCTATCTGAGCAGTGATGATGCGGAACTGAG
>JADGBX010000255.1 GCA_015231265.1 Magnetococcales bacterium
CGCCACCCCTCCTCACTCTTGATCAGAGTCACTCTCTGGCGGTGAGGAAGCACGGCACTCTCGATCGGGTCGGTGTCCGGCTTCGGGGCGAACTCCAGCAACACACCCTCCAGCCGCACCCGGCGGCCACCATCGAATCGGCGCTCACCGTAGACCATGTGCTCGGTTTTTATCGGCGGCGTCACCACCACCTCTCCTGAGTCGATAAGCGCCCGTTTACGCTGGATGATCGTCAACGCCTCACCAGCGGCCACTTTGCTGGCCGCATCGAGATCCCCAAGCAGAAAGGCACGGGCGAAAGCACGGTACACCTTTTCGGGTTCACTGCGTTTGATCTTTCCCGACCATGCAAACTGGGGCGTGGTCACCAAGACGAAGAGAAGCAGCATGCGCAGCCAGCGAGAATAGCTTGGACGCATCATGCACCCCTCTCCTGGCGAGAGGAGGGCTCGGAGGCTGCTTCGTTCGGAGAGGTGAAGCCGACAAGCGCTTCCAACACCCGTTTTTCACTCCAGTCCGGAGGCACATCGATCCAGGAAACGCGATCCCCCGGCGACAGAGAGCTGCCTCCGATCTTAAAGCGGGTGTGGCCCAACATTCTCGACATCTCCTCCGCGACCCCTTTAACAACGGAACCGGCGCTGGCCGGAAGAAGAATTGCGAATCGCGTTGCGTCGAGACGGGCAAGAAAATCCGACTTGCGCGCCTTGCTGCGGATGCGTGTCGCACACGCCGCCATCAAGCGTCGCTCCCGTGATTTATCGAGAGTATTCAGAGGCTCCTGCAGGCGATGCAGGTGGATCAGGATCACGGCGAAGGGGGTGTTGTTGCGCCGTTGCCGTTGCTGGTTGCGTTTGAAGTGGGCAGAGAAGGCAAAACGGTTGGGCAGTCCGGTGGCTGAGTCGTGCAGAGCGTTGTCTCGGGACTCCTGAAGCTCCTCGGTCACCTGCTCCAGACGGCCTCGAAGAGCGGTCATGCGGTTCTGGGATTCGGTAATCTCCGAACGGAGCGTTGTCGCGTGCTCCTGGAAAAGTCCAGCCTCTCGGATCAGAAGATCCCGCAGAGCCTCCATGTCGGAGGGGTCGCCCCCGTCAGCCACGCGAGCCGCCAGACGCGACACCTCGCCATCGGCCTCCCCGAGCGAGGAGAGCGTGGAGTGGAAACTCTCCGCAACCTGTGCCAGAGAGGCCGTTAACTGCTCGCGCTCCTGCCGCCACGCATCAAGAGAGACATCCTCCGAGGTGAGCAGACGACGGATGATGGCCGAGGCGGCCTCCAGAGGCGGACGTCCAGGCTGGGCGTGCGACTCCTGATTCAAACGCGTCAACTCCTCGGCAACCCAACTCTCCTGTTCCGCCACACGGGCGAAAAGCTGTGTCAGCTTCTCGAAAAGCTCTTCCGTGGATGCGACATCCATCCCATGCTGGGCAAGCGTCGGTTTCAGCGAGGCAATCAGATCCTTGAGCGCTCTGACGGGCAGCTCACCGGGACGACTCAACCGCCCAAGAAGGTGATCCACCTGCGACTGCGCCTCCGGATGGCCGGTCAACGGCGGCTTCACCAACGCCTGAAACGTCTCCGCCAGCACCTGCCGATGGCTCTCCATCTCCACCGCGCACGGCCCCTTCACCATCCACTCCTTCACCAGCGCCAGCGCCTCACTGGTTTCGGGAATGTCGGCGGAGAGAATCTCCAACAGCCGTTCGAGTCTGGCCTGGGATGTTTCCATGGGCGGCCTCCGGAGAACTCCGACAGCGGCATGAAATGGAGGTCGAGCCTACTAGCTATCACACCACTGTCGGAGGGGTGAGGCGGTCAACCAGATCACTCCGCCGTGGTGCGCAGGAAATTGACACTGCGCAGCTTGCGCAGATTGGCGTGCATCACCTCGGCATCCCGGCTCAACACCCGCAGCTCATCCATAATGCGGGCGATGCTCTCCCGAGCTTCAGAGTGGCGATCCCTGAGCGTGCGCAACTTCTCCGCATGGTCCTGGACGATCTCCTTCAGATCGTTTTTGGTCTGCATATACTTGATGCGCTCCCGGTCAGTGGAGAGCGTCGGGTCATCCAGAGAGAGTTCGTGCACCCGCTCATAATTGGCTCTCGCTCTGAGAATCGGCTCTCGCTTCATCTTCAGTGCCCGCTCCGACTTCTCCACCTGGCGAGTGAGCTGGTAGTAGCGATCCTTGGCACTGCTCAACTCCACCAGCTTTTCCCCATAGTCGTCGCGCATGTCATTGATGCGGCGCGCCAACTCACGAGCCTGCACGTCCAGCTCCAGAGAGTTGTTCACCTGCCCCCAATACTGCATCTCCGGCAACCCACTGCTCATGGTCGCCTGGGCCGGAGTGGCCAGCAGCATGCAGAGGGCCAGCGTCAACACTGCCCCCATCGTGGCACCGGATGTTGCGAAATGGTTCACTTTCCAGTTCATGACCTTCTCCCTGTTTACGGTTGTCCGCATCACTGCCTGTTGACGGACACTCCTTCCATAGCTTACAACAAAATCAACACGATTTGTTGAATCAAATCCTTTCACACCCTCGACCGGAGCGCACCATGGCGCCCCATTCAGACGAAATCGAACCCGCGCCCTCCACGGATCAGGAGAGCAATGCACCGGAATCTCCGAAGAGCGCACCCGTTCCCGGCGAACCTCCGGCCATCTCACCGGCCAGAGCAGCGCTCCAGGACAAGGACTGCATCTCTCTTCCGGAGGACGGAGACGCCGTTGCCACCATGATCTACGAAGAGGGATTCCTGGGAATCCTGCTTCTCCTGGCAGCAACCGGCTTGATCTGGCTCTTTTTCCCCTTCATGCCGGGGCTTTTTCTGGCGCTGCTTCTCTGCACGTCCACCTGGCCGTTCTACCGTTTTTTGCAGAAGCGCTTTCCTACTGTTTCGGACAAAGCGGCCGGGATCATGACCGTTTTGATGTTTCTGCTGGTGATTTCTCCGGTAATTTACCTGCTCACCGCCACCGGTGTGCACCTTGGAAGAGCGGCCCAGAGCTTCCAACGCTGGTTCGATGGCGTGCGTGAGAGCGGCGATCTGCGGGAGGTGCTTACGGAGAAACTGGATCTCCTCCCCTTCCCCGTCGAATTCAACGACTTCATCCTCGATCTGGTTGATGACAACGTCGACAGTATCGGTGGTTATGCCGCCAACACCGCCCTGCATCTGTTTCGTGGCATTACCGACAACAGTCTGGCGTTCATCTCCTCGTTACTCTTGATCAGTTTTGCCCTCTATTTCTTCTATCGCGACGGCCCGAGCATCGTCACCCGGATCAAGCATCTCACTCCGCTGACCAACGATCTGGACGACTTTATCTTCAATCGCTTCTCCTCTCTGGCCACCGTGCTCACCATGAGCACCCTGGGCATCGCCATTCTTCAAGGTGCGTCCTTTTCTCTGGTCACGGCCCTCATGGGAATCGACTCCTGGTTCTATCTGGGAGTGGCCATCGCCATGGCCTCTTTCATCCCTGTTGCCGGGGGGTTTATTGTCTGGGGACCTCTGGTCTATTATCTTTATATGACCGACCATGTGGGGCAGGCGCTCTTTCTGGCGTTCTGGGGTGCCGTGGTTACCGGTTTCGTGATCGACAATCTGGTCCGGCCACTGCTCATCGGCTGGCTCTCCAGACTGCAGGGGGCGAAAGGGGAAGAAGCGTGTGGAGCCGATGTGCTGGACCACACTCTGCTCACCACCCTCTCCACCTTTGGCGGCTTGATCGCCTTCGGCATTCTGGGGCTCCTGTTCGGCCCCATGATCGCCGCCATGGCCATCACGGTATTCGATGTCTATGAGATGAAATACGGCCACCTGCTGGATCGATCCTGATCCCCCAGTGGATAACTTCTGATTCAGAGTGGAGAGACCATGCCGACCGAGACCGTCATCCAACTCGTGATCACCGCCCTCAAGGTGGCCATGCTGGTCTCTGCCCCCATGCTGCTGACCGCATTGGTGGTGGGTATTCTGGTCTCGCTCTTTCAGGCGGTGACCCAGATTCAGGAGATGACGCTTACGTTCATCCCCAAGATTCTGGCCACGTTCACGGCGCTGGTGCTGTTTCTGCCCTGGATGATCCAGACCATCCTGGACTACTTCCGAGATCTGTTCGACAGCATCCCCAACCTGATCGGCTGATCAACCACCAAGGAGCGCCCTCACATGGATCCCGCCGCCCTGATGGATCTGTTCGGCCTCTCCATCGGTGAGGTGGAGCGCCTCGTTCTCATCGCCGCCCGACTCTCGGGGCTTTTCGCCTCGGCCCCCTTCTTCTCCCGCGCCGTCGGGCCGGTTCGGATCCGGGCAGCGATTATGGTCATGACCACCTTCACCCTCTTCCCTCTGGTCTCCCCCTGGAGTGGCGAAGGCAGCGGCAACACGGAAGCGATGTGGGCCGCTGT
>JADGBX010000256.1 GCA_015231265.1 Magnetococcales bacterium
CAAGAGGGGTGGCGGGGAGTGCATTCTCCGTTTCGACCCGGAAACCGACGCCGAATAACCAGGACACGCCCTCAAATTCGGCCATGTACCGGGCCAAGAGGGGTGGCGGGGAGTGCATTCTCCGTTTCGACCCGGAAACCGACGCCGAATAACCAGGACACGCCCTCAAAAGTCGCGCTACGACCGTCGGCGCCCCTTCCCAAAGACGAAACCGGGCCGCAACCAACCCACCATCAGCGGCAGGAAGGTGAGCGCGGCGAAGAGATCGATCACGATGGCCACACCGATGTAGACCGCCAAACCCCAGGTGTTACCCAGATCAGTCGCCACCAGCGGAATCAAACTCCCCAACAACACCACCACCGACACCAGAACCGCCGTTCCCGTCGTCGAGAGCGTTCTCTCCAGTGCCGCACGCCACGAGGCACCCTGAACCGCCATCTCCTCCCGCAGACGGGCCAGCATGTAGATGCTGTAGTCCACGCCCAACCCCAGTGAGATGGAGAGGGTGACCAGATTGGCAAAGTGAAGATTCCCGGACCAGTTCTCCACCGAGGTGAAGTAACCCGCCATTCCGTACTGGGCGAACAGTGCAAACCCCAGCACCCAGACCACCAGCATCGAGATCACCCCTGAGCGGAACATCAGTGTTGCGATCACGAAGATCGCCGCAGCCGTCAGCAGCGGACTCTTGAGCCACTCGGAGATGCAGACATCCCGAGTGGCCTCGGTGGAGCCGAGAAATCCGCCGACGCCGGGACGCCGATCCTCAACCGAAGGGTGCCCGGCGATCTCATCAGGCGTCAGACCAAATGCCAACGCCTTGAAACCGGGATCGTTACCGTGGCGCTCAAGCAGATCCTGGATATGGGTCACCACCGCATGAGTACGTCTGGGATCCATGGTGTTGACGAATCCCAGAATCACCCCTTCGTGCCAGGTTTCGGTATCGAGAAACGCCCCCAGTGTCTCTTGGCTCACCATGGTGTCCAACAGGGAGTTGTAGAGCTGGACGATGGCGTCCGGGTCGCGGTCGTCATCGGGATCCTCCGCCTGCAGCGATGCCCGGGTAGGGATGGCGTAGTTGCGATGGTCGAGACGCTCACCCGGCTCCACGGCCAACAGTAGATTCACCATCTTCACATACTGGGCGTAGGAGATGGTGAAGGTGATGTCAGGGTGTGCCCGCAGCTCCTGCTCCAAGGTGTCGATGGCCGCCAGCACCTCCGATGCATTGAACACCCCTTGGGGATCCTCCTCGTCGGGATCGTGGCACTGGGGTGGATCCAGGTCGTCCACATCGTCACAGGAGGGTTTGAGTTTCGCCACGCCGCGCACCGGAATGGTGAAGGTGATCACCCCCGGCATGATCTCATTGAAGCGCTGGATGGTCTGCCCCGGTTCCGAAGAGGCCTTGAAGGCTGCCGACGCGTAGTTGATCCCCTTCTCGATCCCGGGCATGGGATCCTTGGCGCTCCCCTCTCCGATCCCGGCATAGTGGCCGGAAATCAGCAGAATCAGAAAGGCGACCCCCACCACACCCCACTTCATGGGACCGATAATGATGCCGGTGACCCTTCGACCCAGATGCCGTTCCCACCCCCGGGCCGCCGACGCTGACGTCGGCTCCCGCCCCAATGCACTGGAGAAGGTGATCAGCATGAGCGGGATCATGGTCGTACAGCTCAGAAGCAGGGTGAACATTCCGATCACCCCGAAGATGGCGTACGCCTTGTAGAAGGAGATATCCACCAGAATCAAGGTGGCGAAACCGGCCATGTCGGTGATGATCGACAGCGCTGCGGGCACCATGGTTCGTTCGATGGCGTCAACGCCGCTGCTCTCGGGGTCTTTCCCCAAGGCCAGCTCATGGAGATAGCGCCGGGTAATCTGCACCGCATGGCCGATGCCGATGGCCAGAAGCAGCATCGGCGTCAAAATCATCATGGTGGTGAGGGGAAACTGGGTCACCCCCATCAAACCCAAGGTAAAGATGATGGTAACCGCCACCCCGACCAGGGAGAAGATCGCCCTGCGGATGAAGAACCCGTACTCCAGATAGAGAATCACCAGCACGATGGCGATGGAGATGGCGAACAACCACCACTTACGCGCCATCTCATCGGTCATCCGCGCCAACAGATAGGGCTCGCCGGAGACCAGAACCCGGATGCGCTGGTCGTGCCGATACGGTTCGAGTATCGATTCGACCCCCGCCAGCCAGGGAGCGTACACCTTGCGCACGCCATCCGAAAAGTGGCCGATGATGAAGGTGGCCTTGGCACTGCACGCCTCCTTCTTCTCCCAGGCACAGCGCTTGCCGGACGCATCCTGCATGGAGAGCAGCACGGGGCCGAGTATCGGGTTGCTCTCCGCCCCCTCTCTCAACACCGCAATCTGCGCAGCGGTGGTTTCGGGATCATCATCGGCCAACCCCTCTCTGGGCAGAAGCGGTTTGACGTAGAGCCCCTCCTCACCGGAGCCCATGTACTTGACCGTATCCCCCACAAGGGAGAGGAACGTCGCGGGTTGCGCCGTTGGCAGAGCGGCCAGCTTGGCATGAATCTCCCGAACGATCGCCAGAAACCAGGGCTGATAGATATCCCCCTGACGCACCTCCAGCCCCACCACCAGCATATTGCCTTGGTCGAACCGCTCCTTGACGTAGTTAATGGTCGCGATGTGGCGATTGTCCCGAGGCAGAACACCGGAGTCGGGATCGTTTGTGATGTCCAAACGGTGCAGTTGGCTGGCCGAAAGCAGCGTGATCACGGCGGCCAACACCAGGATGATCCGGCGGTGGGCCACCACGAAGAGTGCATAGCGCCGCGAGAGTGTCGGTCCGGCATCATCATGGCGGTGGGCATGGCTATCCATGGAGGTGACATCCTCTGTCTACGCAGCGCTCCACTCCCGGCCTCACTCCATGGAGGCACGGAATACTGCAAATGGATTCAATAAATACGTAATTCAACACACTCTCTTTTCAAAGATTTATCGTCACTCCTGCCGACCAAAACCCGTCCACGACGGATTTCACGCCTCCTTCTCCTGAGGCTTCAATGTGTCGACAAAAGCGTCAAGCGCCTCCGGTGTGGCCACTGTATCACTGGTGAGTTCATGTCGCAGCAGGGTCAGGTCCATCGACGTGTGGCTCTCGAAATAGGCGTGCATGCGCCGCAGCACCACCTCAAGGCTCTCCTGATCGGTCTGAGGCAGAAGCACCAGAAAGCGGTCTTCACTCCAGCGGGCGATCAGATCCACCAGACGGACGTTCTCCCTGACATCGGAGACGAAGGAGGCGAGCGCTTCGTTACAGCGCACCTGCCCCTGATCGGCGATAAAATCGGACATTCCCTGTAGATGGAACGCAATCAGTGAGGAGGGCACGCCTTTGCGTCGGCTCCGCTCCATCTCCAGAGTGAAAAACGCCTCGAGAAAATCCTTACTGAAGGCACCGCTGTCCTGATCCATGAACGGGGTCGAATAGGAGGTGTGCTTGGCAAGACGAACGCTGAGAATCGTAGAGAGATTGAGAAACAGCTTGGAGGAGATGCGCGGGAACACTTTGCTGATCCCCCGGATCTTATCCCAGTTGAGTACCAGAAGATGGGCGGTCTCACTGCCCGTAACGGTCACGTGCGCCACCCGTTTGCCCTGAGAGACCAGAGCCATCTCACCGAAGATCTCACCGGGGCCCAGAGTCACCAGCGACTGCTTGCTGCCGTCGTTACGGGTGATCCACACCTCCACCACCCCCTCCAGAATGACGAACATCTCGTCACCCTCATCCCCCTGTTTCACCACCCACTCACCGGGGTCGAACTCACGCACTTCGCTACTGACGATCAGCTTCTTCATCTGCCATGGCGTAAGATCATAGAAGATAACGCACTGCTTCTGCACCCGCTCCTTCAGATGCAGCCCCAGCACATCCCACAGCGACACCAGGGAGACCGACTGCAGCATCAGCGGACTGATGATGAAGGTGGAGAAGAGCGCCATCAGAATCACCAGCGTGCTCAGCAACCCGAAGTGCACCACCGGCGGAAAGTTGGAGAAGGCCAGGGCGGCAAACCCCAGTGAGAGCGCCACGGAGGTGGCGACGATGGGTACGCTCTCCTCCCATACCGTGGCGTGCAGCGCCATCTGGGCATCCTGGTGTTCGCGGATATTCTGGTGGTAGCGCACCATGAAGTGCAGAGTATCATCGACGCAGATTCCCAGAGAGATCGCCGCCACCATCACGGTACTGGTATCCAGCGGGATTCCGAACGCACCCATGACACCGAACAGAACGAAGATCGGTATAATATTGGGCACCACCGCCACAAGCCCTGCTTTGGGGTTG
>JADGBX010000257.1 GCA_015231265.1 Magnetococcales bacterium
GCCAGTCACTACGTCACCGCTCGGACGACCATGGTGCAGGCGATTTCCGGTATCAAGGCCGAGTTGAAAGAGCGCCTGGAGCAGCTACGGGCGGCAGGGAGTCTTCTGGAGGCGCAACGGCTGGAGCAGCGCACGGTGCAGGATCTGGAGATGATGCAGGAGCTGGGCTTCTGTACCGGCATCGAGAACTACAGCCGTTTTCTCAGCGGCAGATCCCCCGGAGAGCCGCCGCCGACTCTGCTGGAGTATCTGCCTGATGATGCGATTCTCTTTGTTGATGAGAGTCACGTGACCACTCCTCAGGTTCGCGGCATGTACCGGGGGGATCGCTCCCGAAAATCGACGCTGGTGGAGTACGGATTTCGACTGCCGTCAGCCTTGGATAACCGGCCACTGATGTTCGATGAGTGGGATCGACTGCGGCCCGATACCATCTTCGTCTCCGCCACACCGGGACCGTTCGAGCTGGATCGTACCTGCGGCAAGGTGGTTGAGCAGATCATTCGTCCCACCGGCCTGCTGGATCCCCCGTGTGAGGTGCGCCCTGTCGAGCATCAGGTGGATGACATGATCCACGAAATACGCCACACCGCTGCACAGGGATTCCGGATCCTGGTCACGACGCTCACCAAGAAGATGGCGGAGGATCTCACCGGCTATCTGGAGGATCTTGATATACGGGTCCGCTATCTCCACTCCGACATCGATACGCTGGAGCGGTTGGAGATCGTTCGGGATCTCAGGCTGGGTGAGTTCGACGTCTTGGTGGGTATCAACCTGCTGCGCGAGGGGTTGGATATTCCGGAGATCGGATTGGTGGCGATTCTTGATGCCGACAAGGAGGGGTTCCTTCGCTCGGAAACGTCACTGATTCAGACCATCGGTCGGGCCGCACGCAACGCCGAAGGGCGGGTGATTCTCTATGCCGACCGTATCACCGGCTCCATGCAGCGCGCCCTGGAGGAGAATGAACGCCGTCGCACCCTGCAGATCCGCTACAATAAGGAGCACGGCATCACGCCGGTCTCCATCAAGCGCGAGGTGACCGATGTGGTCGCCCAGCTCTATGGTGATGATGAGAGTCGGGAAACGTTGCAGAACACCTCGGCAGACTCCAGATCCTTGCGCGGTGGACAGCGTCGGAAAGGGGGGGTGCAGAAGGAGAGTGATTCCCAGGAGACCCGCGCTCGGCGCATCGCCGGGGCCGGTCCCGAGGCGCTGCAAAAGGCGATGGATACTCTGGAAGAGCAGATGAGTGAGGCGGCTGAAAAGATGGCCTTCGAGGAGGCTGCTCTGTTTCGGGATCGGTTGATCGCTTTGGAGAAGGAGGCGATCAGGTTGGGATTGGATGTGTGAACTGTGTGTGTGGGCAGCGTCTCTTCAAAAGTAGGGACATCTCCGAGCAGTTAGCGGCCACACAGTTAACACCTGAAAACCACACTCCCTATTATTACCTTGCGTGCCACCTCATTCCAGGAGCCGGATATGATCTCAAAAAGAGCACAACGCATCCGACCTTTCCACGTGATGGAGGTGCTGGACCGGGCAAAAGCGATGATTGCCCAAGGTCGGGATGTGGTACGCCTGGAGGTTGGAGAACCCACCTTTCCCACCCCACCGGCAATCCGAAAAGCGGCCCAAGATGCTCTGGAACAGGATAGTACCCGCTACACCCCGGCCCTGGGTATTCCCGAACTGCGTCAGGCCGTCGCTTCTTGGTATAAGGATACCTATAACGTCTCCGTTGATCCGCATCGGGTGGTGATCACCACCGGAACATCCGGCGCTTTTCTTCTACTGTTCTCTCTGCTTCTCGATGTTGGGGAGTCTCTTGTGGTCTCTGATCCAGGGTATCCTTGTTATACCAATATATTGGAGAGTGTGGGCGCCGAGGTGGTGCGCGTACCGGTTGGACCGGAGCGTCGCTATCATCTGGATCAAACCGCCGTGCAGAGCGTGATTACCGACAAGGTTCGCGGCGTGCTGGTGACAAGCCCCTCCAACCCGACGGGAACCGTGATCGACGATGACAGCTTTGCGGCGTTGATTCGCTGGTGCGAACGGGCAGGGCGGTTTCTGATCTCCGACGAGATCTACCACGGTATCACCTATGGCCGTTCGGCAACGACGGCGCTTTCCCTCTCCGACCAGGCAATTGTGGTGAATGGGTTTTCCAAGTTTTTTGGCATGACTGGCTGGCGGGTCGGCTGGATGGTGGTTCCGGAAACGCTGGTGCGTCCGGCGGAACGATTGGCGCAGAACCTCTTCATCTCCGCACCGACTGTGGCACAAAAGGCGGCTCTGGCAGCGTTTGAGTCTCTGGATCTCTTGCAGGAACAGGTGCAATCCTTTGACCGTAATCGGAAAGTTCTTCTCCCGGCTTTGCGGGAGATGGGATTCGGCATCACTACCGAACCGGAAGGAGCGTTCTACATCTATGCCGATGTGAGTGATTTACTGGAGAAGACGGGACTTGCCGATGCCATGGCACTCTCAAATGCACTTCTGGAGTGGGCGGAGGTCGCCGTAACGCCCGGTGTCGATTTTGGGCAACACCGTGCTGATTGCCATCTTCGCTTCTCCTACGCTTGTCGGTTGGAACGGGTCGAAGAGGGGATCCGGCGCATCAAACGGTTTCTTTCTCCATGAGAAATACGTCTTAGGCTACTTTCTCCGCTTTCCCTTCTTGCCCTTTTTCCCTTTTCCCCCTTTGCCTTTACCCTTGGTAGGCGTAGGTGTCTGAAGGGCGGCAGTGCGCAGTTCCGCCTCTCGCTCTATGAGGCTCTTCTCTCGGGTCTTCAGGCTCTCCTGCTGCTGTTTCAGGGTTGCCATCTCTCTTGCCAGCGTCTCTTCCTGCGTTTTTACTCGATTGCTTTGGGATTCCAAACTCTTCTCTTTTTCGGCAAGAGCCTCCTGCCGTTGCGCCAGTGACTCTTCCTGTTTGGCGCGTGCCTCTGCCTCTTCCGGGGTCGTGAGAGAGAGGGGGTCGTCGAGTTGAATCCGTTTCTTCAGGATCTCCACCAGATCCTTCTCTCTTGAGAGCGCCTTGGCCAGTTGCATGCGCAGCATCACCATCTGCGACTCGCGCTGTCCCAGAACAGTGAACGCCGCTTGGATCAGATCGAGGAGTCGGATGGAGCGTTCATCCTCATCGGTCTTCTCCACATCGGCATTGCTGATCTCCAGAAAGGCAGAGAAGGCTTCGGGCGTGATGCCGGCCAACCACGCCGCTTCAGGCAGGGAGAGGGGAGGGATCTCGTCCAGTTTGGCGTCATCGAACGCCATCATGTCATCTTGGAGATCGTCATCGAACTCCGAAGAGGTGGGCAGTGGGATCTGTTCCATGGATTGATCCTGTGTTGTGAAGAGAGTGCGGGGAGATCCGTTCCATCACACGCGCAGTGCGGTATGTGGCGTCTCTCCCTGTCACCACGGTCGCTATCGGAGGATAATCACCGGCGTCTGACCGCCAGCAGCCGATCAGCCCACCCCTCGGTCCAGCAGCAGGTGTGGTCGTGATCGGCAACGACGTGTCGTGTCGATGGTGCCGAACGCTCCCCCTGAGCCAGTCGGGTATGAAAGGCGCGATTGATGCCCGGTGGGACGATCTCATCCTCCTCGCCCATGAAATGCCATTGACGGATGGAGCGCAAGGGTTCTTCGGCCACATGCAAGGGCGAGAGAGAGCCGGTAAGCGGGGTCAGTTTGAAATGGCCGACCCAGGCATCGATATCCAGCACCGATCCGATCGTGATCAATCCCGTGACGCTTTCCGGTCCGAGACGAGAGGCGACCAGTGTGGCAACCGTACCACCTCCGGAGTAGCCTACCAAGAAGGCTCTCTCATAGCCGTCTCGCCGCATCACGGTTCCGACCGCCTCCAGAGTCGACTTAACCACCTCTTCGGAGAAGCGAGCGGAGAGCCAGTATTTAGGGGCGCATCCCGCCAGTTCTCCTTTTGGAAGATACTGGCAGGGACGAGCCAGATAGAGCACGTCCGAGTGGGAGTCTGTTGCTGCCAGTTGCAGGCCGATCGCTTTGTGAGGGGTTGGGTCGGGAGAGGGACGGGTGCGAGAGAGCCAGGCGCGTCCATCCCCTTCAATGTAAACATGGAGACTTTTGTGCCGATGTTCCGGCGTAGAACGTCTCTGAAAACTGCGCAGAGCAAAACGACTCGTGGTGATGGTTTGTGGGTGTAGCCCGTGCTCGACCGCATAGTTGTTCGCCGACTCAATTGGCGATTTAAAGAGGCTGCCAACGGGATTGCCGACGCACCCCGCCAGAGTCATGAGCAGAATAATGGCAGGCCAGGGCATCATCGTACGGTAGATGTGTGAGGATCG
>JADGBX010000258.1 GCA_015231265.1 Magnetococcales bacterium
GCAGTGCTCGACGCAGACGAGCCCTTTGCTCTGGCAATCAAAGGAGGAGTCGATCAGAGCCCGTACCGCTTCCGACGGCGGTTGATAGCTACCGTGACCGGCGTGGCTGCCATGTCCACCGTGGCTGCCATGTCCACCGTGGCCGCCATGTCCGGCGTGACCGTTACTCCCACCACCATGGCTACCGGCCTGAGCCGAACCCATGACGCTCATAGCGGCCAGTCCGGCGGCACCGGCGGTGAGGAGTTGGCGACGATCGAGCGTGGAGGTGCTGCGGGAGGTTCTGTTTCCGTTATCCATTGGGGAATCTCCTGGAGTGATCATTAATTGATATTATCATCTATAACAATTATTGATCTCTTGTGCAAATATTCAGGGCTGAATGTCAACACATCCTAACGCTCTTCCCCCTGAGCGCGCAGTTGAAAGACACTTAGAGGACGCTTGCGCCCCTTCACTTCACTGCTGCCCATCGGTTTCAGGCTGAAGTCACAGGCGGCGACCTGGCGCTGGACGGCACCGCTGACCAGGATCACGGCGGTAGAGTCGCTCTCCACGTCCCGGCCCAGGCTCTCCAGACGCTGGCAGGCGTTGACCGCATCGCCGACGATGGTGTAGTTGACGCGACCGGCAAAGCCGATGTTGCCCACCACCACCGGCCCCACATGGACGCCCAGACGCATGCGGATCGGCTCCAATCCCTGACTGTTGCGGTCACGGTTGTGGCTGTCCCAGGCGTCGGCGATGGCCAGGGCGGCGCGGCAGGCCCGTTCAGCGGCGTCCTGTTGGTGAATCGGTGCTCCCCAGAAAGCCATGAGGGCGTCACCGATATACTTGTCGATGGTGCCGTCCTGGGCTTCGACGCACCCCCCCAGCAAGGAGAAGTGCATGTTGAGGAACTCCGCCACCTCTTTGGGTTCCATGTTCTCGGAGAGGGAGGTAAAACCGCCGATATCGGTGAAGAGAATCGCCAGCTCCCGCGCTTCGGAGAGGGAGTCGGCGCTGCCTTGCTCCCGCATCAGGGTGGAGACCAGAGTGCGCGGAACGTAGCGCCCGAACGCCCGAAGAGTCTCCAGCATGGCGTTGAAGGTGTTGGCTTGATCGTTGAGCTCTCTGAAGAAGCTCTGGGGCAGGGGGCGGACCGCGTCCAGATCCAGGTTGCGCACCTGGGAGAGAATTTCAGTGGCATCGACGATGGGCTGTGCGATCCGTCTTCCGAGGAAGACACCGGCAACAATCGCCAGAATCACCACAAGAAGACCGGCCACTCCCGAGAACATCACCTTCATGATGGAATCGGAGCCCAGCACCTCCGCCGGGAACCACGCCCCCACGGTCCAGGGCATGGGACCGTAACCGGGAACCTGCCGCATCACCGCCAGGTAGTGTTCATCATTCTGGACGATGTGGCGCACCTCCAGGCCGGGATGTTTGTCGTTGAACTTCTGGATGTGGCGGGGGGTTCTGTTCTTCCAGAGGTTGGAGAGAACGGGATCGCCGATGGTGTCCCGGCGCACGGTGAGGCCGCGTCCCATCATGGCGGCTTGTCGCAGGCCGTGGGCCAGGACCTGTTCCCGCCCTTTGAGAATGAAACCGTGGCCTTCGATATCGTCACCGATGCGCGCCACCATGCGCGACAGCTCTTCCACGGAGATGGCCAGGATCAGGACGCCGTAGGGCTCGCCGTTGCGCGTGACCGGCTGCAGGCGGGCGATGAGAGCCCGACCATCCTGGAGCACCACCTCATGCCAGGCGGCACCGGAGGTGGTGAGGGCGGAAGGCATGGAGGAGTGGGTGACGCCGAGATCGTTACGACGGAAGTTCCGGGTCTGCACCGTGCCGTCGGGGGTGCGCTCCAGCCCGTAGAAGGAGCGGCCATCGAGACTGGCGGCGATGCCCATGAGCGACTTCAGAGAGCGGATGGTTTCGCTGAAGCGGTTTTTCACCTGATCCTGCTTGCCCAGATCGATCTCACCGGAGTCGATGCGCTGGGCCAGATCGCGCAGATGCCCCTCCATGGGTGTCATGTGTTGGCGCAGATCGCTCTCCAGGCGGCTGGAGAGGGTGAGCACCGTGCGCTGAATGAGATCCTGGGTGGCCATGTGGCTGGCCCCCATCACCATCACCAGAATCGTGCCACCGGTGAGCGTCACCAGTGTGGTGATGGCCAGCGTGAGCGTCATGGTGATGGAGAGCGAGCCGATTTTCAGATGTTTGCGGCCACACGGTTTCTTGGGGTCGGAGCTGGTCATGGCATCCATTCCACTGCAACGGGAAAAACGGCACGGTCGTGCAAGGTTCTTGACTGACCGAACATGCAGGATGCCACGGATCGTTCCATCTGTCCCACATTTAATGACAGAGCTGCAGTCTGGGTGACGACACTGCCGTGACGGTGAAATTCAACCGATCGTGACGGAAAGGGCTATATTCCTGATGCGGAAGGTAATAAACTCCTGTGGAAGTGTCGGAATCGCGCGAGTGGCGACGGGGTGGATTCCGGGGTGATGGATAATTCACCATGTCATGGGGTAAACGGGTGGATAACTCTGAGAAACTGCGTGTTTTGCTGATTGACGACGATCCCTTCACCGAGGCGATCCTCAGTCGCATGTTCAAGGGTGCTGACGACTTTGAACTGCACTACTGTCAGTATCCTGCCGATGCCATGGCGATGGTCGAGCGCATTCGGCCCATGGTGATCCTTCTGGATCTGGTGATGCCGGAGCTGGATGGCTGGACCCTGCTGAAGCGGTTCCGCGCCTCCCGACTCACCCGCACCCTTCCCATCATCATTCTCTCCGCCGAAGATACGCCGCAGATGAAGGCGGACTGTATCGCCAGCGGCGCCAGCAACTATCTGATCAAACTGCCCGACCGGGTGGAGATGATCGCCCGCCTGCGCTATCACACCACCCACTTCCTCAAAGTGACGCGCAAAGGGTTCTCCCACGACAAGTGCGAAGATATCCACCGGGAGCGCTCCAAGGGATTCCTGGTGCTCAACGGCGAGGATAAGACCATCGTGCAGGTGGATGCGGTGTTGGCGGATATTCTGGGCCGTCGCCCCGAGGATCTGGTCGGCGTATCGCCCATGGAGCTGGTGATTCCCGACGATCTGTCGGTGATCGAAGAGGCGCTCAACTGGATGCCCCGTCCCGACAGGCGCGTCTATGAGGTGCATCTGCTGCATCGGGATGGTGAGAACGTCTACACCCGCTTCTGCGTCGAGTCCCGAGAGGATAAAACCCGGGGATACACCGTCGCCACCTTCACCTTCGTCAATCCGGTGGTGTGGCAGAGCCGCAGTTTCATGGATCACAGCCGCCAGTTCCGCCTCCACGCCGAGTCGATCCCCGGCATGGTGTGGATGAGCAGCGGTGACGATGCCCGCACCTTCTTCAATCCCGGCTGGCTCACCTATACAGGGCGGTCGCATTCGGAGGAGATCGGTGGCGGCTGGTTGCAAGGGGTGCACCCCGATGATCGTGATGCTCTGTTAAGCGCGAGCCGTAAGGCGATCACCACTCGGGAGAAGATCGCCGTCGAGTACCGGTTGCGCTCCAACACCGGTGAGTATCGCTGGATCTACGACGCCGGCATGCCGTTCTATGCCCGGGACGGTGCCTTTCTCGGCTACGCCGGCAGTTGCGTCGACATCACCCGTCGCCGTCGGGAAGAGGAGAGAATCCGCAACTTCAATGCCGAGCTGGAGCGCCGCATCGCCGCCCGCACCCGTGCCCTGAAACGGGAGGTGGATGAGCGCCGCCGAGCCGAACAGCAGGCGCGACGCGCCACCCAGGCACAGAGCGTGATCAGTGGTCTTCTCGGCATCACCCTGGATGCGATGCCGCTGAAGGAGAAGCTGGAGCTGGCACTGGCGACCATCCTCACCCTCTCCACCTTCTCCGATCCCCGCAAAGGGCGCATCCTTCTCTGGGACACCACCGATGGATTGCTGGCCCACGCCGTTCACTACGGATTCCAGGAGTGGGAGCGGCCTGTGTCCGGGTTCGTGCCGGAGAGCATCGAGTCGATTCATGACGGCAACGGCATGGTGCGCCTCTCGGAGATGGTGGATATCGGCAGTGGTCTGCTCAGTGGCCGAGGCGGTGAGAACGACGATGACGACCGCATTCTTTCGGCGACCATTCTGGTGCGTCCCTTGCTGGAGGGGGTGCTACAGGTGTGGGTGGGACCCGACTATGAACTCCAGGATGACGATCAGCGCTCCCTCACCGCGGTGGCCGCCGCCCTCTTCCATTGAGGCTCTGATAATCTCTTTTTCGCCATTCATCGACACTACTCCCTGAACATCCAACACC
>JADGBX010000259.1 GCA_015231265.1 Magnetococcales bacterium
GGGGCTCGTCTGGGGGGGTGCTCTCCTCTCTTCCCGGTGGGGGGGGGGGTTTCGGGGGGGTGGGCGGATTCTGGGGAGTGGGGGGGGCGTCGGCTCCGGGCTGAGGGTTCTGTCCACCCGGCGGGCCGGGAGGGTGGGGTGTGGGTGTGGGGTGTTGGGGTATCTGCATGGTGCTGGGCCTTTTGCATGGGAGATCGTCCGAGAGTGGGCGGCGGTGTCGGTGTGTCTGCCAGTGTGGCACCGTCGCGCTCAGTTGGGTCTTTTCGGTGGTGGCTCTGTCTATTGCCAGCCCATACTTTTCTTCCAGTCGCCGAACGAGGAGTTCTGAGGGGCTACGGCTTGGGCGCCACCGAGGAAGCCGGAGAGGATGGACATGGCCCCCTGTTGCTTGGCGCCTTTCCAGGCCGAGTCGGCATGCGCCATACTTTGTGCTGCCTGTCGCGTATAGGCGTTGGCGGTTCTCTCTCCTTGATAGAGCGCGTTGAGCTGGTCCACTGCGTAGTTGGCGCGGTTTTTCGCCAGAAGATCGAGGGAGGTGCCGCTGTTCGCCACCACACCGCTCTTGCTCAGACGGCCTCGGATCGCCCCTTCGTGCTGTTTGCGTTGGCTGTCGATGGCATTGGCGTGATCCCGGGCGTTCAGTTTGGCAAGCCGCGCGTTGTTTCTGGCCTCGACCGCCTGGTTCTGGAGCGCGATCTGCTGTTGGCGACCCTGTTCACGGGCCTGTTTGTTCTGGGTGTAGGCGTTCAGGCCGCTGCCGATGAGACTGACGCCCATGGAGAATGGATCGGGAGATGCATTGAAACACATGGTGATTACCCGTTGGTTTTGACGTGCGCCACGACGGAGAGAAGCGTCATGGGCATGGGTTGATTTTGACGAACCACAACGCGGGCTTCCCGGTTGTAGCCGCTGGGAAAGGTTTGCAGTTTGTCGCCGGAGAAGAGGGGCGGCGGTGCGCCCAGGGGGTCGGCGGTGTTGCTGAAGATGACGGTGTCCAGCGTCTCGGTGCTGGGCCCTACCTGGGCGTTGACGGTGCGGTAGAAGGAGAGGATCGCCTCGTGGACGCGCTTCTTCTTGCCCTGGGCGGTGCCGTCGGCGGAGCCCGCTTCGATATTCATCGTCTCCATGGTGGAGTCGTAGCCCAGCCCCACCACCACGGTGGCGGCGGCGGTGGCCAGGGTGATGCTGCCGGAGGCGACCACCTGATCCGCAACGGCGCTGCCGTCGGCAACGATGGAGACCGTTTCGCCCTCCAGATGCTCCAATCCGCTCACCTCCGTGACCGGAACGCCGGAGTAGACGAGAAAACCGTCCAGAAAGCGGGCATCGGTGAGGATCTCGTCGATATCCATGCCGTGATGCAGCCGTTCGATGGAGCGCCTGGTGCTGCCGTCGATGGTGCGCGACACCGACATCCACAGCTCCGACCGCTCGGCGCCGGGAATCACCGCCACGCTCTCAACGGCGGCATCGCTGCCTCCCAGAGTGTGACGGTGCCAGCCCACCACATCCTGATTCTTCTCGTAGGTGAGCCCGAGAAGCTGGCCGTCATTGCGCGCGCACCAGAGGATGGAGTCGGGGCCCTGGGCGTAGGCCATATCCCGCACGCCGCCTTTGGTGATGTGCTCCGACAGCAGGGTAAGGTCCGGCGAGACGTAGGAGTCGGCCTCGTACTGATAGGCGAGCTGCCGCACCTCGCGGCCATAGCGCTGGTTGTAGATCATCACCTCACCCACCCGGGCGGGACGCACCTCCGACGAACCGAAGTTGGCGTGGCGCACAACGCGGATGTTATCCGGCGCCAGCGCGTCACTGGTTGAGGAGGCGGAGACGATGAACTCACCGCCGTTGGTGCCCACCATCAGCACCTTGCCCGGCGACATCCAGCGGATGGCGTTCACCTGATCGGTGGCGATGGTGTAGGTCATGGCATCGGCGGCGTCGGCGTTACCGGGTGACATGTTTTCGTAGTCGCCGCTCTGTGACATCCAGATGGTTTGCGGCTCCGACTTCGATCCACCCCACACCAGGCGCTGTTCATAGAAGGTGACGGTGCGTGGAAAGCCTCTCTCGGCACCCCAGGCGCCCATTTTCCAATCCACGACGTAACCTGTGCCGTGAAAGGGGTCGATCACCTTGGCATAGACGGAGCGGTCGGTGATGAGTTCCGTTATTTGCGCCGAGCCCCACTCGTCGTTGTGGAGGATGCGTACGTAATCACCGATCATCTCTTCAGTGAAGGGTCTGTGGCCCAAGGCAATGATGGTGATGTTCCCCTCCATGGCCGAGGGGGCCATCATACTGTTCACGTCGGTGTTGATCTCCTGGTAAGGGCCATCCACGACCAGGACCTCCTCCAGTGTCCAGGCGCTGTCGCCGGTGCGGGAGAGCTTCTGCGGCGGGTGGTTGCCGTGGGCCAGATAGAGCACATCCGCCGACTGGGCGTAGTCGATGGTCATGAGATCCGCTTCAGGATAGGGCGTGGAGATGGCGTAGATTCCGCCCGATACAACGCCGCCGCCGGTGTAGGCTCCGAATCCCGTGGCGTCGATCCCTTCAAGAAAGATCAGATCCTCTTCAATGAACGTGGCGGTGTAGCTGCCGCTATTCAGCTCCGTCATCCCTTCAACCCCTTCGAAGGTGACCACATCGCCGTTGGTAAAGGCGTGTCCGGGGCAGGTGATGGCACATGGATTGGCCTGGGTGGCGCCGGTCACCGTCGTGGCCTTGGGTACATGCCCACCCTCCTTGAAGATGCGCATGTACTGATCCCCGAACTCCAGGATGTAGGTCTGCTCGGTGGAGAACTCGAACGGGATCAGGCGCACGGTTTTATCGTGCTCCTTCACATCGGCGATATACTCGCTGCCGCCCCGGCGGGAGATGCCGCCGTGGGGGTGGATCAGAAAGTTCTCCAGCCGGGAACAGCCGTTGTTGTATTTCGAGATGTCGATACGGGCGCCTAGTCGGGGTGAGAGTTCACCAGCAGTAAAGTTTGTTTGAATGTGCGATTGAACAGGCATCTCAACCTCCAAAGCCGTAACGGGCGCTGATCCAGGTGGAGTCGATGATTTCGTTGGGGGTGCCTTCGGTGGCGTCCGCCTGACGCGCCTCCTGGATCTTCGCTTCGTAGAGCTGCACCAGGCTGCGGGTGAGGGTGTTGGAGTCAGTGATGGGAATCGCCAGCTCCATCGCCAGCCGGGCCGAGAGCGCCTCGATGAACAGCGGGGTGAACTGGTTGGGATCGGTGACCGATTTGATGTAGATGATCTTCGCCTCCGAGGCGTCGGTCAGAAGATTGCGCCCCTCCACCTTGTAGTTGGTGTCCGGATCCTCCATCTGAATCACGCGCACGCAGTCGGCGGGCAGGGCGTAGTTATAGGCGTATCCGAACGCCGGTGTGTCGGTGCTTCGGCCCAGCTCCACCCGGCTGGTGGCGAAGTTCCACGCGTGGGCCTGGAGTACCGCGTCGCGCATGGGCTCATAGAGCAGGGCGCAGTGGCGGGCGGTTTGGCTGTTGTCGCTGAGGGCGGTGATGCTCTCTTCGCCGATCTTCGACAGCGCCAGATTGCAGATTTGGACAGTGCTGGCCATGGGGGTTCCTTTCGGTTGTATTCGGAGGGCGTGTTCGGAACACGGTTGGGGCTCTTCGTCGGGAAGAGTCCTTTAACAGTCTGATTTCTCTTTTTTTTTTTTCTGTCAGAAAGATCAGCTTTATTCAGGGTTTGGCGTATCTTATTGGTTTATAAGTGTAAATAAAGATGGACATCGGCGGCGGAGAGGTTTACTAATAAGTGATATTCTCAGAGGGTGATTTCTCAGAGAGTGTAGGGAGACGCGTCTGTTTTGCGGTGTATGAACCTTGAATTTATCCAGGGGGGGTACGATGGTTTTGTCGAGTGGGAAAGCGTTGGCTGCGGCTGAGAGTGCCAAGGCGTTGGGGCCGACTTTTGTGGCGCTTCAAGCATCAAAAGGGGCGGTTGGAACGGGATTGTCGACGTCGCTGGGGGCGATGGCTGGTCCTGCCTCCGTGGCGGTGTTGGTTGGGTGTGGCCTCTATTATCTGGTTAGAAAGAAGAGAGCAGAGGGGTGATTTAGGAGTTTATCCGTGGCCGGTCAGGTGGTTTTTCGTGGCCGGTCAGGTGGTAAATCCGTGGCCGGTCAGGTGTATATCCGTGGCCGTTAGGTGGTTATTTTTTACTACCTCGGGTGCAGGGGTCGGGGCCCCTGCCGGAGTGTGAGGCAGAGCCTCACGGTTGTGACTCTTCCGTTGTCTTTGCCGTTGCCATACTTCCCCCTAAAAGGAGGTGCGGAA
>JADGBX010000025.1 GCA_015231265.1 Magnetococcales bacterium
CCAGTAAAAGATAAACACCTGACCGGCCACGGACAAACACCGTGCAACTCCCCCCTGTACCACACGCCTCAACGCCACTCTTTTCCGCACCAGACAGCCCTGTACAACGGTTGCTTCGCAATAAGAACAGGGGTATTCTCAAGACGTGTTTCTGTCAGAAAGCCGAGCGCTGTTATAAACTGGAATATTCCACCGGTTGCAGACGCTGTTCGGACAGTCGGAGAGGAGGCATGAAAACCAGGAGTTCGTCTAGGTTTCTGCACTTCATCACGGCAGGCGACAACCAATCACGGCAGGCGACAACCAATCACGGCAGGCGACAACCAATCACGGCAGGCCAACACCCTGACCGCATCGCCACCATGGTCAGCCTCCCCTCGGTTCGGTCCGGATCAGACGATACAATAGAAGGGCGTATGCCCCGACCGTCTCTTTCTCACAGAGCTTTGAGAAATGCACTTCCGTTCACCCGAGCCCGATTCGAATCGGGCGAGACGCACCATGACAGCGCGTTGAACAGGCGGAATCTGCGTCCGAAACGGAACCACAGAGTGAGAAGCGAGAGTCGCACCATGGGCCAAGACCCGACCGTCACAGCCGACGACACCCCCGACGACACCCCCGACACCCTCGGGGAGACCACAGCCATCACCCCCATCCACGTGCGCCCCGGCAAGGTGTGGCTGCTGAACGGAACGCTGCAACCGGGCGAAGAGCGGGATGTGTGGCAGCGCAGCAACACGTCGGAAAACCGGCTGATCTGCAAAACCTTCGGCACCCACGACGTGATGGAGCTCATCGACGAGGGCGCCGTGCCCGGCAACGATAAACCGCTCTCCCTCTTCGACGCCATCGGCAACCGCCAACGCTCCAACGCCCTCACGCTCTACCGCATGGTGCTGGATGCCGAACCCCCTGCCCAACAGAGCGGCGACTACGCACCGGACGCACTCGAACCGTGGCTCGATACCCAGCGCGATAGAGAGGGACGCCCCCACCCGCTGCTCGCCGTGGTGTTTCTCAACCTCAACAAAACCATCTTCTCCATCTCCGACACCCTCGGCGAGCGCTCCGTCTGCGGTCTGGCAGTGACCGCCCTGTTCAAACAGCTCAACAGCGCCGCCCTCAATCTGGAGGCGTTCGAAGACGACCTCCAAAAGAAGCGCGAAGAGATCGAAAAGAGTGCTACACCATGGAGAGCGTTCGAAAACTGCATTCCCGTCCCCAATCTGGGGACGCTTCACACCGACGCCACAGCGCGTGAGCCGGAGAGCGTCCGGCTCTACGGCGGCATCGGCCACTCGGAGCTGGTGCTGCTGGTCTCCGCCAGCTCGGTGCGGGCGCTGCACGCCTTCCTCGACCCGCTGCACCTGATCCGGGTCACCGACGCCTTCCCCCGGAGCCGCTTTGCCGAGGCCCCCGACGACCTGCCGCTCTTCAGCGACATCAACGGCTACACCTCGGTGCCCTACCGCTCCCTGGACTACGACCATGAGTGGACACGGCTGCTGCTGGAAGTGCCCAAGGAGGATGAGAACGGCCATACCACACTGCAGGACGCCTCCAGTGACGAGGGTACCGGCCTGATCGGCTACTACAAGGAGAAGTCGGGCAGCTCCTCCGAAAAGAAGTCGGGCAGCTCCTCCGAAAAGGTGACCGTGCGCCATCTGCGGGAGACGGAAGCGGGCACCCTCGACGGCAAGATCATCCGCCAGCTGCAGATCAACGAAAGGTGCGCGGAGAAACGTGTCACCGATGTGACGCTCACCCCCTTTGAGCCGGACGACTCCTCCAAAGACGGGGTCTGCTACCAACTCTCCGACGGACGCGTGCTCACCCACTGCAAACGCTACTGGGAGATACCCTGGCCCTTCTCCCTGAAACCGGACCTGTTGGGTGCCTGCTTCATCCGCCCCAGCATCGACACCGCGCTGACCACCTCGCGGGAGAAGCAGTTCCTCGACGCCTACTTCCCCTTCGACACCTACGAGCGCATCCCCACCCTCAGCGAGAGCCGCTGGGTGATACGACCGGTGTCGGGCCACCTCACCGACGAACAGAAGACGCTGCGCGCGCAGCTGCGTGACCTACTGGAGGCGTTGGGCGACCAGGTTTCGCCGGAGATCAAGGAGACGTTGAGCAAAAGCCTCGACGCTCTCGACACCCTGGCAAAGACCGACTACCCCCTGGCGCGGCATGTGGTGGAGGCGCTGTTCAACGCCCGGGCCGGCTGGCCGGCGCTGCCCGGTGGCGGCTCTCTCGAAACGGTCACCCAGCTCTTTCTCGAACACCTCCACACCCCGTGCGGCCCCCGCATCGGTTCCCCTTTCGACGCCCCCTTCCAACCGTGGCAATCGCTCCCGGAACCCGCCGCCGACGCCGACGCCGGTACCGCCGCCGATCAACCCGTCAGTCCGGATCTGCGTGGCCTGCACCGCCACCTCACCCACCTCTGGCAGGGGCTCAAGGCCAACGCCAGCGAACAGAAACACCTGATCCGCGACATCACCCCCTTCCTGGAGTACGTGGAGGGGCTGTGGCAGCTCCACCTTGTTCAACTCCAACTCAACGAAGACGGAGGAGGGGACGATCCACCCCTGAAGAACCCGAGGGAGCTGCTGCAGCACCTACAGGAAACCCATTTCGACCACAGCTGCCTGAACGCCTTCAACCAGCACGATCTCAAAAGCGCCAGAGCCTACCTGGGCACCATCGACGACAAGGGGCTGCCGGAGAGGGAGGAGATCCTCAAGGGCTGCCTCACCACCGCTCTGGAGGCGATCCACCAGCGCACCCACACCTTCTTCCACTCCGACGTGGTGCGCAGTGCCGAGATCTTCTCCCGTCACGCCGACGGCATGCTGGTGCCTCTCCAGGCGATCCACCGGCTGATGCACTTCCCCCTGGCGCTCTGGTGTCGCATCCACCGTCTGCCACCGCCGGTGGAGAACGGCTTCCGGGGCGACCGCGCCATCAACTGGACCGGCAGCGTCCTCTTCAACCGCCACGCCCAACCCAGCATGCGCCACAACAGCGTCATCGACCTCCCCGCCGAGGTCGCCGACGACGTGCAGCTTCTGCCCACAACCGGCCATGAGCTGTCGCACATCCTCTGCAATCGCACCCTGATCGAGCCGTTCTACCCCGACAACGCCACCGACCGCCTCTGTCAGGTGCTCGACAAGGCGAGGATCTCCAGCGAGACCGACCGCGCAAGCAAGTCCCTCACCAAGGCCCATGTGGTGGAGACCTTCATGGAGCACCTGGTGTTCTGGTTCGACTTTGAACACTTCCATGCACGAGATGTCAACACCTTCCTCCGCTACTGCTGGTTTTCGTGGCGCAACGCCGGCAAGGTGAAAACCCTCGACACCGATATCAACGGCTACTTCTACTTCCTCGAGCTGACACTGCCGTTCTACCTCCTGGGGCTCTTCGGCGACAACCCCGACATCGTGGCCCGGGCCGAGCAGGACCAAAACAGCGCCGACGACCTCGAGAATAAAGCCCGCTCCGAAAAGACGCCCGCCGCCATCAAGGCCGCCGAAACCGCCGCCGAAACCGCCGAACAGAGCGCCAATCTGGCCCTGCAGAACGATCTGGTGCCGGTGTGGCAGAAGGTGGCGAAACACGAGAAATACGACGAATGGGTCAAGTGGTATGCGGACCGGTTCATGGAGCTGATCGCCACCTTCGCCCCCGACGACCCCTGGTTTCGCAAACGCACCAAAATCACCGAGGACACCGAGATTCGGCTGCAGCAGTCGGTGCACACCTTCGTCAAAGTGCTCGAGTACGCCCGAAAAAACCAGAGCGACGATCAGTTCCGCCAGGCTCTGCACACGCCCACCTGCACCCCTGACGACCAGACGCCTCCGAATGCCGCCAACACCATCGCGCGCCACGAGCAGTGCGTCCAGAACGTCATGCAGGGGAGGATCCTGGATCATCCGGTGGATAACCCCTATCTGCTGGCCAGGGACGTTATGACCCGCTCCACACACGCCACGCTGACACCCCATTATCCGGAGGTGTACCAGACATCGCTACCCTTCGGCAGCCAACCGCAAGCGATGAGAACCAACCTGCTCGAAGGGGCGTTCGCGGCGATACCGGACCATGTCCACACGGCGCTGTTCTTCACCCTGAAGCACCAGCCGTCGCTGTCAACGACCATCCAGGAACCACTGCCCCACGAGACAGCGGGCCCATGACGGACTGATCAACCCGTCACGGCAACAGACGGACCCATCGGGCCGGCACCCTTCAGCGGGCGGGCACCGAAACAGCACCAGGGAAATATCACAGGCCGGGAGGGTGTCCCATCGACACCCGTCACGGCAACACATAGACGAATCGGGCCGGCACCCTTCAGCGGGCGGGCACCGAAACCAAGCAGACGGCAGCGCCAGGACTCCCAGAGAGCCCCAGCGCCGTCGGATCGACCTCGACACGGATCGGCACTGGCCACCCAGGCGGATACCGGACACGACGTCGATACCGGACTCAAACCGTCCTGCCCTCTCTGAACCCGAGGAGTGATCCGGTGTATCGCGCGCTCGTTGACATAGATGGACTGCTGGAAACGTATCCCGACCACCCCATGAGAGAGGGGCTGCTAAAAAACCAGGAGCTGCAGACGTTGATCACGCAGCACCACCAGCTGCCCTTCTCCCACGTCTATCAGGCGTTCACCGCCTTTCCCGATGAGACCATCGCCATCGTCGAGTCGTTCGACTACACGGCGCTGGAGGGCACTCTGGACGAGATCAAATACGCACCGTCGCGGGTGGAACTCAGAGACCGGATTACCACGTTGGCGTGTAAGAAGGCCGCGGTGCGTAACGGAAACGCCTGGCTCAAAAGTCTCTACCGCGACGAGCCCTCTCAGGAGAGCCCCTTCCCCCACTACTTCGCCACCAAGGAGGAGATCGCCGGGGCGCTGAAACTCTACGCAGGCGTGGCGGAAGACACCCCCCTGGAGCAGGTGATTCCATCGCCGAAGAAGGTGGCGACCTTCGCCGGCTACACCGCTTTCGATGCCCAGGTGGCGGTGCGTTTCTTCCAGCACGTGACCGAAGAGATCACCGAGGAAGTGGGGCGCCAAATCAACGATGACTCCCTTGACGACGACGGCTTCAAACTCCTGATCGACATGACCGCCGACCGCTGTGGCGAAGCGAAGATGCGCCTCGGAAACTGCCTGCGCCTGAAGCTCTTCGGTCACCTCATCTGCTCTCAGGGTGGCAAAGCTGCAGAGGCGATCGATACCCACTTCAGAAAGGTCATCGACGCCATGAGCCTCTATCATGATCAGACCGCCATGCTGACACGCACCATCGAGAAGATCGCCCGTCAGCAGTAGGCACGCCTTCGTTCACTCATCGAGACCGTTTTCCATGACTACCACGACCGATAGCCGCTGTAAGAAGATGCCGGGCGAGGATCACCCCGGCGTAGCCCATCTTCGCCACAAAGATGATGAGGACATCGAGAACGAAAAGAAGCGCTGCCAAACGCTGAAAGAGTCCATCGAAACGCACTACAAGGACCGCGAGGATCTACAAGCCAGCCTCTATCACGCCATCAACAATCTGCTTGAGCGTTCCAGAAAGAATAAGGCTGTTCGGTTCCGCCGCTGCGAAAACCAGAGTCACTACGCACAACCCACAGAACAGAAACCGACCAAATCCTTACCTTTTAAGCTGCCGTCATTCAGACTCAAGAAGGAGCGTCAGGAACAGCTCGAACGGGATGGTGGTGATTTCTGCTACGATATCAACAATGCGCGGTTTGCTCTGATTCTGGTCCAGTCCACTGTAGACAGTCGATGGTTCACACTGGACGCGCTGCGGCCCATCGAGCATTGTACCGGCATCAAACCCGCAGCCGATGAGAGGTGAGATAGGTGGTCACCTGGTCCCAGCTTATTTGGTCGGGCAGAGTGGGGTTGGGCGGGGCGGCGTCGTTGTGACGCGCCATCTCTACAGAGGAGAGCGGTCTGCCCCGATACCAGCCGGGCACCGGCAACCAGTCGTCGTTGTGGCGCTGGGAAGCCACCTGATTGAGGATGCGCATGAAGGGATTGACATCCTCCCTCTCCCACTTTCCGGAGTGGACCATCTCCGGGAAGAGATCGACGATGGGGAAAGGCTCGGAACAGTAGACCGGCAGTGAAAAGCCTTGAGCGTGGAGTTTCAAACTCCACTCGGCGAAGAGCTCCACCACCTGATGAAGAGAAACCCCCGACTCCTCAGCCCATCGGCGCACCACCCACGCCAACAGCCTGGTGCCGTTCTCCTCCTCCTCCTGACGGGTATCGAGAGCCGATTTCAGGTCCATGGTTCAGGTGTTCCGATCAGAGGCAGGCGATGCTGACGCCCGGGTGTTGCGATCCTCAAGAGAGGCAGCGATGGAGGACGAGATGCGATCAGCCGTCGCTTTGAGAGGTTCGTTCGAAAGATGGCCGTAACGGGCGGTCATGGACTCGGAAGCGTGGCCGAGAATGCCGCCGATGAGCGGAAGACTCATGCCGGAACCCACTCCGATGGTGGCGTAGACGTGGCGGAAGGTGTGGAGAGAGACATCCTCCAGACCGATGGTTGCTCGGATCTTTTCCCACACCTTGGGGACACCGATGATGTGCCTGCCCGGTTTTTCGCCCGGCAAGACGTAGGGATTGTTTTCAATCCGAGGCAGAGAGGCGAGCAGGGCAAGAGCCGGAGCCCCCAGAGGCACGACTTTGAATCCAGTCTTGGAGCCGGGAAGATGGAGGCAGGCGTGGTCGAAATCGACGTGTTTCCATTGGAGCGAAAGAATCTCCGATTTACGACAGCCGGTGAGCAGCAGCAGACGAATGGCGGCGAGCGCCACAGGATTGACACCCTTTGATTCTGCCAGAGTCAGCGCTTCACCGAGCGCGGCCATCTCTTTAGGAGAGAGGAAGCGATCTCGACGCCCCTCCTTGTATTTCTTAATACCATGAACCGGATTATCTGCCCGAAGCCCCCGAGCAACCGCAAAAGAGAAGATCGCGCCCAGAAGCCCGACAGCGCGGTTGGCGGTGCCTTTGCCACCTGTGACCCTGGCTCGGCCACGGAAGCCGGTTTTGACGTCGGTAGCGGTCTTGCCGTCAGCGACCGCCAGCATGAATCGTTCGGCATCCCTTCGAGAAAAACGATCCACCCGAATTGTGCCCAACTGCGGTTTAATGTGCCGTTCGATGCGACCACGGTCCACATAGCGCGTGGACGGCTTTTTGTGGGCGCAGCCTTCATCACTATAGAGATCGCAGAGTTCGGCGATGGTGAGACCCTGTTTTGACTGCTTCTTCTCTTCGGCGGGGTCTTGTCCCTGAACCACCAATCCCAACAGACGGGTAGCCTCCTGGCGGGCCTGTTCCGGGGTCCAAGGGGAGCCGTGGTGGCCGATGGTGAATCGGCGCTGTCGGCCCGCTACGCGATACTGGACGACGTAGACCTTGCGCCCCTTGGGGTTGATCTTGAGTCCGAAGCCCTTCAATTCGGCATCCCAGAGGAAGCGGTCCTTGTCTCCCGGGGGCGCAGAATCGACAACACGCTTGGTGATTCTCATGGCGGGAAACTCCATACGAGCGATTTCTAGTAACCATCAGGAGATCGACACAAGATCTATCTGACTGTAATCACTGATTTTCATTGCTCGAAAAAATAACCAAATAGTAACCATAAGGAGGGAATTTACCGGCAATTTGCGGCAAGGTCAAGCAAGATAGAAATGTCTATCTCATTGATTAAGCATGATTAAGAAAGATCACGAAACGTGCGGAAAGATGGTGCTCTACCCTCCGGAGCCAAAGGTCAGAGGTTCGAATCCTCTACCGCGCGCCAGTTTTATCAAGCAGTTACGATGACGATCTCCTCCCTCCCTCATTCACCACGTTAATGTGAGCGTCCTTCCTCGCTCTCCATCGCCGGGGCGTGTAACGCATTTCTATACGGGCACTCTTCAACTGCCTGCTGTTTAAAGAGGGCCGGGCAGCGACCGTCTCGTTGAGCGGATCGTGTGACGGGATGGTCCGTGGACGTGATTACGGCTTGGCAAAGATCCACCAGGTGAGATTGTCCAGTCCGGTCATGCGTTTCCAGGCGAAGCCGTAGTCCAGAACCTGAAGGTCGGGGAAGAGGTCGAGCCAGAAGCCGCCGAAATCCCGCTTGAACAGAACATCATCGTGGCCACGGTAGGGGATCGACTCCGGCTTGTCGGAGAAGTACTCCACACAGACGATATAGCGGCTGGCCACCCGGTGGATCTCGCGGCACGACGCCTCCAGATCGTCGGGATGGATATGGATCAGAACACCGCTGGTGAACGCGAGATCCACGGCACCGTCGGCAAGGGGAATGGCGGAGGCGAAGCCGTCGTGAATGGCGTCGGCGGGGAGAACGCCATCCTCTTCGAGGCGGGCGCGAGCAGCGGCATTTGGCTCCAGGGCGTGCAGCTTTGCATCCACCAGCGAGCCGAGAACCCGAAGATTGATACCCAGATTGGCACCCACTTCCAGAATGGACGTCGGTGGGGCACCCACCGTTGATCGCAGAATCTCACTCCACATACGTACGCGGGAGCGCAACTGCCAGTCGTCGGGGGCGTTGCGTTGGGTGTAGGTGGTGCCGAACGCACCGCGCCAGAACGCGACCTGCCGACTCTCTTTCCCTGTGGTGTCATTACTCATGGATACGCTCCTGGCGGTGTTGAACGTGGAAGGGGGCGTTCGAGACCGGGTATTACGCCGGAGTGGGAGAGGAAGGGGGCGGCTCCTCTTCCTTTTCCTCTTGCGGTTGCGAACGGAGAACCGTACCGATGCCCTTGTCGGTGAAGATCTCCAGCAGCAGGGCGTGCTCGATGCGGCCATCGATGATGTGGCTGGCCGGAACCCCTTTGTTAAAGGCGCGCAGGCAGGTTTTTACCTTGGGAATCATGCCGCCGGAGATGGAGCCGTCGGCTATCATCTGCTCGATGCTCTCCGGTGTGAGGCGTCCCACCAGCTCCCCTTCCTTATCCTGAACGCCGCGGACGTCGGTGAGCAGAACCAGCTTCTCCGCTTTGAGCGCCTCGGCCAGACGACCGGCCACCGTATCGGCGTTGATGTTGAAGGTCTCACCGTTGACACCCACCCCCACGGGAGCCACCACCGGGATGATGTCCGATTTGCGAAACATCTTCAACACGGTGGTGTCGATCTTGGTTACTTCACCCACCCAGCCCAGATCGATGATCTCCGGAACATCCAGCGCCTGACTGTGGCGCACATGTTTGAGCTTGCGGGCCTGGATGGTGTGGCCATCCTTGCCGGAGAGCCCCACGGCGCGGCCACCGTTGATGTTGATGAGGTTGACGATATCCTTGTTTACCTTCCCCGCCAGCACCATCTCCACCACATTGACGGTATCGGTATCGGTGTAGCGCAGGCCGTCGATGAAGCGGGGTGTGAGTCCCATGCGCTTCATGGTTTCCCCGATCTGTGGGCCGCCGCCGTGAACGATTACCGGATTGATGCCCACCTGACGCATCATGATGACATTGCTGGCGAAGTGGTGCTTCAGCCGCTCATCAACCATGGCGTGGCCACCATATTTGATGACGAAGGTCTTGCCCTCGAATCGACGCATGTAGGGGAGCGCCTCGATCAGGGTGCGGGCTTTATTCATCATCTGGGTCAGAGGCATGCTTTCCTCTCCATGGATTCGAATGGCCATTCAGGACCGCTCCCAAGGGAAGCGCCCGTTGCCGGAATGACGCGTTTATGCGTAGACTTAAGGAAATTGCCGTCGGCTGTCGATCGGTTCGGCATGCCCGGCGTGACCTGCAGTGTACACCGGACGGCGTCGCTTTTCGAGATGGGATCGCCGGGTGAGGGGACGAGAGGTAAGGACGATGGGTATGAGGTGCTCTGGAGATGGCTTCGGGTTTTCGGTTCGCTTGCTGATGGTGCTCTTCTGTCTGCTGATGACCGTGAGCACGCTGCACGCGGAGGAGAGCAACAACGCGGCTGCGGCAGAAGGCGTCACCTCGGAGAAGGGACCGGCTCCCTCTCTGGGAAGGCGCTACGTTTCGGACAACTTCAGCATCACCATGCGTCGGGGCAATGCGCGCCACTACAAGGTGGTGAAGGTGATCCGTACCGGTGAGTCGCTGGATCTTCTTGAAGAGCACTCCAACGGCTGGAATCGGGTTCGGATTCGCAAGAGTGGTCTGGAGGGGTGGGTGCTCAAGCGCTTTCTCTCGGCGGAACGACCGGCCAAGACCAAGCTGGATGCGGCCATCGGCGCTCGCATCAAGGCGGAGTCGGCCAGGGATCGACTGCGGCATGAGGTGTCGGAGTTGAAAAAGCGTCTGCGCAACCAGGACGCCTTGGAGAAGGAGTTGGCCCGGGTCAAGAAGATCTCCAGCAACGCTCTGACTCTGGCTGAGGAGAACAAGGTGCTTCGAGCCAATCTGGCGAGGAGTCATGAGGAGTTGACGGCGGTCACCGATGAGAAGCGTCTGTTGAAGAAGCGTTCCGACACCCACTTCTTTCTGGCCGGGGCGGGTGTGTTGATTCTCGGTCTGATCGTCGGGGGGATTCTTGCGCGTCGCGGTCGTCAATCGGGGTATGGCGGTTTGATGTAACCTCGGCGAGAGTGATCAGAACGATGCAGCGGGAGAGTCTCGACTACGATGTAGTGGTAGTGGGCGGCGGTCCGGCGGGACTGGCGGCAGCGCTGCGCCTGAAGGCGCGTGGTCGGGCGGTAGGGTTGGATCTATCGGTTGCGGTGTTGGAGAAGGCGGCCCGCGTCGGTGGCCACACCCTCTCCGGGGCGGTTGTGGAGCCGTGGCTTCCCACTCTGATCAACGCTTCCTGGGCCGATGAGGGCAACCCGGAGTTTCCCGAAAAGCTCTCTCCCTCCCGATCCTCCGGTTTCTCTTTTCCTGCTGAGTCGGTGCGTTCCGATACTCTCCTTTATCTGACGGAAAAGCGTGCTCAACCGCTGCCCTTGCCCGAGATCTGGTCCAACAAGAGGGGGTGGGTGATCTCTCTTGGACACTGGTGCCGCGCTCTAGCACAACGGGCTGAAGCGGCGGGAGTGGAGATTTTCGCCGGGTTTGCCGCTACCGAGCTGCTCTGGCAGGGAGAGCGGTTGGTTGGTGTGCGTACCGGTGATGTGGGCCGCACTGCCGACGCTTCGCCGGGTAGGGGATTTCAACCGGGGGTCGATCTTCGCGCGCGGGTGACGCTGTTGGCGGAAGGGTGCCGAGGCTCTCTCACCGGCCAGGTGGTTCGGCGTCTCCATTTGATGCGCGGGCGACTCCCTGCCACCCACGCTCTCGGACTGCGCGAGGTGTGGGAGGTTCCCGGGGCCGAAGCCGGGTCTGTCCGTCACACCATGGGTTGGCCTCTCGATCACACTCTATATGGTGGTGGTTTTCTCTACGGTCTGGGTGACGGGCGTCTGGCAGTGGGCTCTGTCGTCGGTCTCGACTACTCAGACCCCCTCTTCGACCCCTTCCTCGCTTTTCAACGCTGGAAACGCCACCCAATGGTTCGCCAAATGCTTCACGGTGGCCGTCCGGTGGCCTATGGAGCCCGGACACTGGCGGAAGGGGGGCTGGCCAGCCTGCCACGACTGACCTTTGCCGGTGGGGCGTTGATCGGCGATGGTGCGGGTTTTCTCGATACGGTACGCATTAAAGGGATCGGTGCGGCGATTCTCAGCGGCTGGTGGGCTGCCGATGGCGTGTTGGACGGCTGGAGGAGTGAGACTCTGGAGCGAGAGGGGCCTGGGCTCTACCCCCGTCGTTTTCGATCATCTCGTCTGCATGAGCGGTTGCGCCGGGTTCGCATGGTGCGTCGCCGCTTCCGTCAGGGGAGGGTCCCCGGTCTGCTCGGCGCGATGTGGGATGGGCTGACCGGAGGTCATCTTCCCCTCTATCGTGAGGATGGTCTCACCGATCGCGCCCGTCTCCGCCCTCTGAATCGAGCCGTCTCTCTTAAAGAGAAGGAGAGTGACGCCTCTCCGCTCTCCCGTACCGATGCCCTCTCTCTGAGTGCCCTTCGACATGCCGAAGGGCAGCCATCGCATCTGCACCTTGCTGATGTGTCGCTCTTCACCGGTCCGCTCCATCACCTCTACGGCAATCCCGAGCAGCGCTACTGCCCCGCCGGTGTTTACGGACTGCGCCGTTCTACCGCTTCCGGACGGAGTGGGGGGGAAGAGACCCTTCAACTCCATTTGCAACCCGGCAACTGTCTGCACTGCAAGTGCTGCGACATCAAGGATCCTCTGGACTCCATCCGTTGGACGCCGCCTGAGGGTGGCAGCGGACCGGACTATCCTCCTTGGTGACTCCCCTTTCCGAAAACCACGTTTTCAGCCAATTACGTCGTGTTACGTAAAGAAAATGGGCTGAAGCGTGGGAATTCTGCCGCTTCTCTTAAATTACGTTAAATGCACGGCCCGATTGTCAGGCTGGTGACGGGGTGAGGTGTGCCGTTTCCTTTGGTAATTATGGTCAATATCTGGGGTGTCAAGTGGTTACGAAGAGAATGACGGTCACCGTTCCGTCGCTGCGGTTTTGGCACGGAGGATGCTCTTTGGTGAGTAACCTTAACGGCGGTCTCATCGGAAGATGTTCAAGGGGTTTTAAGATGACGGAAGTATGCGATCCTGAAGGGCGTTTGTGGCTGAATGTTCTCAAAATGGCAGTACGGGATTTTGTGGTATTGGAGCGGTGTCTGGCCGATGCGCCGGAGTTGCAGAAGGATAATCACTTTCTGCAGAATCGCGGCGAAATACGAAACTGGTTTCGCTCCGATTCGGTAGCGACGGGATCGTTCCAATGGATCTGTAACAAGCTCGGTCTCAATGCCGGGCGGGCTCTTAATCTCATCGAAGCCCTGCCCAGTGACCGGACGGCTGATCTCTCTGGATGTTATCTGCCTCCTATCGGAACGGCATGATTCATACCTCTGCCGACGTTCGGCAGGGGGCTCTCTCTCGCAGTAGCAAGTTTCCTCTTTCCTCTTTCCTCTTTCCTCTTTCCTCTTTCCCGAGGGCTGGATGTCTCAGCCCTCTTTTTTTTTTACTTCTACGCATTCAATTCGCCTCCCTCTCTTCTGTCAATATGGTGTCACTTGGTAGGGCGATGCCGCGGTTTCAACGTGCGCTCTGTCTGATTCCCGTGGTCGTTATGTTCAAAAATCGCTGTCTGCCCAAAGGGGTAGGGATTCTTCTCTGAAACACCTCTATCTAGGCATGAAGATTGCTCGTTATAGCGCGTCGGCTTGAAAAAGCATGGAGGTGCTGAACGGGCCGGGAACAGCGTATTGATTCAGGATGCTAGGAAAGGCTGCAATTATGAAGTCCGAACAGAAGACGACGACCAGACCCAAGCAGGAGAATATTCCTGCCAAATGGAGCACCATCGCCATGGTTCGTGTGGTGGCGCTGATGGCGATCAGCACGCCGGGTGATCAGTGGCGTGAGCACCAGGCCAAAGCGGCGTGAACGTTTCCGGTATCCATGGAGCAGGGTTGAACGCAGGGTAGGGAGAGGGCCGGATGGTAACGCAAGGCAGGCGTGGCGCGAAGCAGAATTGGTCTTTACTGGTCGTAATGTGGATTCTGGCCGGAGTGGCGTTCGTGACGCCGGGGGAGGTCTCGGCAGAGTCCCTCTCCGAAGCGGTGACACATGCCGTACGCAGCACTCCGGAGAGTCTGGCTTCTCAGGAGGAGCTGGGCAAGATGGAGTCTCGGGTTCAGGAGGTGTTCAAGTTCTATCTCCCGGGGATCGAGCTCACCGAGATCGAGATGGAGCGAGGGGATCTTGTCAACTGGTTCTGGATCGATGGTGTGATGGAGGAGATGTACGACATCGTAATCCTGACCGGGACTGAAAACAATCTGGCACTGGGGTTCCGCTGTGATGGTATTCGGCGTTTTCTCCACAACCAGGGCGGTGATGACAACAAGAGCTGAGGCATACTTAATAGATTAAGCGATAATAGAGGCTGAAATATGCAAGGCGTCTACTCCAGCGAGTGGGCGCCTTTTTTGCGTGTACATGGGCACCATTTGCCGATAATCGTGGGTAAAATTTACCGCAATCACCTCATGTGCTCATGATCCGTGTGGTGTGAAATCAACAAAAACAACATGGTAGTGACTTGGCACTGCAGTTGAAGAGGGAGAGGGTAGCCATTGTATCCTTGTCCTTACTGCGAGCGCCTGATCCGGTGCGCGTGATGGAGGGTACCCCGGAGGCTGCCGGTGAGTCCGGTCGGGACCATGAACCCCGACGCTGGATTCCCGGTGTTCGATTTCGGCACCATGAATCCGAAATCGTTGCCGCGGGGTGTTCTCGTCTGCGTATTCGGATCGGTCGATCGCCCAATTCTGGAGTGTGAGCATGGTTCCATTTGAGATGCCTGGCGTCGGAGGCACCGCACAGGCCCCTCCGCCATCCAATGAACAGAAAATACCCGACAAGGAGGAGTCCTCTGCCGTCCAGAAGGGAAAGAGTCCATTTGAGCTGATGATGGAGAGGATGGCTGGTGTCAAGGCCGAAGAGGGGCAGGAGGGGTGTGGATGTTGCTGCCATGAACAGATGGACGATCAGCAGATGGACCCCGCCCTAACGGCACAGATGGAGGGTGCCAACGCCCAGTCGGAAGAGATGCAGCAGCAGAGTCACATGGAGCAGCAGGGGCGGAACCATCGCCACGACCGTATGCAGACGCGACGACAGGATCGAGAGATCGATGCTGAAGAGCTGGCCATGGTGACCGGCAACGGCGTCAACGCTCTGTACAATTTCGAGATGAACGTCGAGGCGAGTTGGCGTGTCATGGTCGGCGGCGGCGGTGGTGGTGGCGCCATGGCTGGAGCCGAGATGGCAGCCATGTTTGGTGAAGAGGAGGCGATGATCTCCAACGGCTCGACCCGGCCGCTCTTCGAACAGATGATGGCGTGGCGTGGCGGAGTCAACGGTCCCACGGCCCCGACAGCCGGCGGCGATCCGGCCACTTTTCAGGAACTGATGGGAATGTTGGCGGCGAAAGGCGGGCCAGCCAAGGCGGAAGGGGGGACGATTCCTCTGCCGCCGGGTATGCAGCCGGTGGCCGACACCGCTTCCAACCAGCAACAACCGCAGAACGTCACCGCCAGCGCCACCTCCGGTATGGAGCAGGCCAATCGCATGGCGGAGGCGAAACCGACGCTCAATGTGCGCTCCCCCATGTTTGCCCACGATCTGGCGGATCAGATCCACAAGCTGCGGATGGTCCATCGATCGGGGCACGCAGAGCAGGTTCGCATCACACTTGAGCCGAGGGATCTTGGTGAACTCAATCTGCAACTCCATGTGGATAAGGAGAGTCAGGTTCACATCTCCATAACCACGGAGAACGAGATGGCCCGGGATGCCCTCAATCGCCAGCTTTCCCAGCTCAAAGAGGCGCTGGCGATGCATGACCTGACCTTCGGAGAAGTGCATGTTGAGGTGGGTGAACGGGAGCGGCACGCCTCGGAGTCCAATGAAGGGCGGCAGAACGCCGCCGGTCGGGATGCCGACGGGGTTGACGCCGAGGAGGGGGTGGCCGACGCCACGGCACCGCCTGGCATTGTCGATGACGACGCCATGTTGAACGTCATGGCTTAACTAACCGACACCTGAATCTGTTGAAGAAACCCGGACACGTCCCTGTCCGGGTTTTTTTATGGCATCTCCATCCCCGCTCTCCATACGGTTTGCTGTACGTCACCCCGTCGTCACGTTGTCACGCGCGCTCGATCTCTCCTCCTCACTCTCGCCACCGTCGTTACAGCCCGCTTCTATTCGTTGGGCTGCCGAAACCCCTTGCACCCCCTCTTTCCTGCTTCAACACATCGCACTCCCAGCACGCAATTTCGCCTCTGAATCGACTTCACCAACTCCCTCCATAGTTGGTAAGGAAGTGATGGTTGTTATCAACTGACCGTATGTTTGATATGTGTATTTTTAACACATTGAAAAACAAGGGAAGTGCTCTTCTTTCTTCTCTTGGTGAGGTGGAAATTCCTGCTGTTTATCAACTCTCTGCGCAATGGCCGATGATCCACAAAAAACCCTAAATAAACAATGTGTTGTATGTGTCTTGCGCGGGTGATGGTGGTGGATAGTGCGTTGGTTGCTGTCAACTCACCAACTCAAATAAATTAATCAATAAAAACATATTGATACACATATAATCGCCGATTTCGGCTCTTTTTTCTCAACTTGCACTAAAGCTTTCGAATGGCAACGCCGATACATATATCAAGGGCGGGGGACACAACGGATCAACTCCCCGGAGAAGATTCGGAACCGCCTGAAAAGAGAGCAAAGTCTCTCACGAAGCAGCATGAATAACGGCGTTGACGCACCTTTTTACCAACGCCCTTCCAGAGTAGGAACGGAAACCGGAATCACGGCATGGAGCCACAGAAGGAGACTGGAAGAACAGGGCATGATTTCAAAAGGTTCCCCAGCGGAACATGACAGGATAGTCCGGGTTGCGTAATGACATGGGCGCGACATCGGAAGCGAACCGCCATCCTATGGAAGGGGCGGCGGTTCGCAGCTTTAATCACACGAAAGCACCACTTCCAGAGTAAAAGAGACTGAAGAACAGACGTGACGTCATCGATATGATGCGAACACTTTCTCTGTGTCCGAATTTGACAATTACTTCTTAAAAACAACCAATTATTTTCTTTATCTGAATTGTTTGCAACGTCAGGAATGGAGGTCGAACAAGAGCAATAACAGACAGCCTGTACTGAAAATGAAGTAAAAGGACGGAAGAAGTACAACGGGTTAGGGTTGGCCCTGTAAAACGAACAACCCACCTCCAACCATGGATGGAAACGATGGGGATGCATGAGGCACCCCACACGGAGGAGAATGGAACAATGGCTCTTACAATCAATAGCAATATCGCCGCAATGGTCGCCCAACGCCATCTGCAGGGTTCAACCCGATCGCTGAACAAGACGTTCCAGCGCTTGGCTTCGGGACTGCGGGTCAACGGATCGACGGACGATGCTGCGGGTCTCTCCATCGCCACGGGGCTCACCGCCCAGGTTCGCGGCATGAATCAGGCGATTCGCAACACCAACGATGCGATTTCGCTGATCCAGGTGGCGGAAGGGGCGATGGATGAGACCCAGACCGCTCTCCAGAGGATCAGGGAGTTGGCCATTCAGGCGGCCAACGACACCTATACAACCAGCGATCGTAGTGATATCTGGGATGAGGTCAACGACCTGGTCTCCGAGATCAATCGCATCGCCACCAGCACCAAGTTCAACAGCAAGATGCTCTTGAACGGTGCCTACTCCACCAGCAGCTCGGGACTGCGGTTCCAGGTTGGTGCCGAAGCGGGACAGACCATCCGTCTGACCGTCGACACGGTGGAGTCTTCTGCCATCGGTATGGTCAGCACCGATGTGTGGAGTGTGGGAACCATGGAAGTGGCCGGTAACTTCAGCGCACAGCAGAAGGCCAACTCCATCGTTATCATGGTGGATAGCGCCCTGGCCAGCGTTTCGGATATTCGCGCTGGTCTCGGTTCAGCCCAAAACCGGTTGGAGTCAACCATCTCCAGCTTGGCTAATGTTTCGGAGAACACCTCGGCAGCTCGTTCGCGTATCATGGACGCGGACATCGCCATGGAGACCTCCAATCTGACCCGCAACTCCATCTTGCAACAGGCGGGTACGGCCATTCTGGCCCAGGCCAATCAGCAGCCGCAGTTGGCACTGCTCCTTTTAGGGTAGTGAGGCGGCACTGAGACGCAGGATGTTCACATAGGCGGTTCCCTCTCTTTCTTCTTATGAGAGTGGAACCGCTCAGGACAGTCAAAAACGGCTCTTCCTTATAAGGAGGGGTCGTTTTTGCGTTGGGAGGGTTATTTCGAAGGGGTGCTCTTCTGTGTTTTGCGGCGAAGTATCTTTCGAGGGCCGGTGTCGGGTCTGTTGCTGCCGGTTCGTACGGTTTTTGTGCGCAGCGGTTTGACCGGTTCCAGATCGATCAGGCCGGAGTCGGCGATGTGGCTGAGCATGGTGGGGTGGATGTGTGGATTGGCGGCAAGTATGTTCCCCGAGCGCAGGCTTTCGCGTCCGCCGGCAAAATCACTGGTGTAGCCGCCCGCTTCCCGAACCATGAGAATGCCCGCTGCGATATCCCAGGGGGCCAATTTCATCTCCCAGAAGCCGTCGTAGCGCCCCGCAGCGACGTAGGCCAGATCCAGAGCGGCGCTGCCGGCACGGCGGATTCCTCCGGAGAGGGTGAAGAGGCTTTCAAAGGAAGAGAGGTAGGGTTTCAGATGCTCTTTGCTGCGGTGGGGAAAGCCGGTGGCCAGGACGGCGCCCTCCAGGGTTTCTTGGTCGCTTATGCGGATGCGATGGTTATTGAGAAAGGCTCCGCGCCCCTTTTCGGCCAGAAACAGTTCCTGCAACACCGGTTGGTAGATCAGGGCGCTCTGGATCTCATCATCGAGAACCAGGGCGATGGTGATGGCGAAGTGGGGAATGCCGCGGACGAAATTGGTGGTGCCGTCGATGGGGTCGATCACCCAGGCGTGCTGTCCCGGCTGGGTGCGGCTTCCACCCTCCTCGGCAATGATGCCGTAGTCGGGATAGGCACGGCTTAGGCTCTGAACCAGAATCTGTTCCGCTTCGGTATCGGCGTTGGTGACCAGATCGTTGGGCTGTTTCTCATGGATGCGCAGCCGGTGGCGGTTGTCGAAGTAGCGGAGCACGCGGTTGCCGGCTTCCCGTGCGGCAGAGACGGCGACGTTGAGCGTGGGGGAGAGGTTCATCCTTGGAACTCCTGGTTGCCGTCGCGATTGGTGGCTGCGCGACGGTCGGGGGTGGGAGAGGGGGTGTTCACTCTCGCCTGGGATAGAAAATTCAAAGAGCAGGGTCGTGGGCCGGAAGTTGCCGCTGAGCCGGGAAACATTTTCCCACCCTTGCGGCGTGTTTGGAAAGGGACGCCGGTTCCGAGCCGTAAAAAGGGTGTATTTTCGAGGTGAACGACAGGCGTTTAGAATTTTACTGAATCGAGAATAATAAAGTAATATCAATGAATAAAAGGCGATTATGATGGGGTGATCGGTAAGAAGTCGGCGGTTATTCTCAATGGTGGCATGCTCCCTGCAACAAAGAGACTGCAACACGATGCTGAACACGGCACACATCACCTGGAAAAGGGTGCAGAGTGCCTCACCAGAGCGTTAAGCGTTCGCCGATAAGGGAACACGATGTCTATTAACAGCCTCTTCAATGTATCGAAACTGGGTATCTACTCCAGTCAGGGCGCCTTGAAGGTCGTGTCCCACAACATCGCCAATGTGAATACCGATGGGTATTCGAAACAGACGGCGAAGTTGGAGACGGCGATTCCCAACTCCCACATGGTGAATATTCGCGGTGGACATCGCGGTGGAGACGGGGTTCGGGTGGCGGAAGTGACCCGGGGCGTTGATGAGATGGTTGAGAGCCGGCTGATGGTCGGTGAGCAGGAGATGGGGCGTCTGGAAGCGCGGGATCGCTTTCTGAGCCTGATCGAAGATGTGTTCAACGAGATGGATGGCGACGGTCTCTCCACCCGCCTGGAGCATTTCTTTCAGGCGGCCGACACGGTCTCCGACACCCCCACCAACCCGGTGGGCCGTGAGGAGCTGGTGGTGAAGGCGGAAGGGGTCGCCAACTTTGTTAATAAAATGTATACCCAGCTCTCCGATCTCACCCTGCCGGTGGATGAGGAGATCACGGTGACGCTGGACGATCTCAACCTGCGCTTGCAGTCGCTGCAGGAGATCAACGAGACCATCATGCGTCAGAGCGGTGGTCCCGACACGGCGCTGGATCTCAAGGATCGCCGTCAGGTGATGCTGAATGAGCTGAACAAAACCATCGATATCGAAGTGGTGGCCTCCGAGGCCGACGGTGTTCGGGTTTTTACCAAATCGGGCGAGCCGCTGATGGACGCCACCTACGTGGCCGAGTTCAGCCGCGGCACGGTCAACCCGGAGCACGGGTTTGGCTCCATCAAAGTCAATGGCCGCACCTTCGACTTCACCGAAAAGCTCAAGAGTGGTGAACTCAAGGGGTTGGTGGAGATTCGCGACGAACTGCTCAACGGCACCGAGGGGTTTCTGGCCCGTCTTGAGGATCTGGTGGACGAAGTGCGCTATCAGTTCAACAACGTGCACAGCCAGTCGGTGAGCACCACGCTCTACACGAGTCAGACCGGTGTGTTCGATCTGGGGTCGGATCTCTCCAACGCCAAGATCGGATCGCTCAACACCGGTGCCGACGTTCCGGTTTCCCAACCCACCGCGTATGGTGGCACGGTGACGGTGGGCACGGTCAACACCAGCGAGGAGCACTATCCCGGAGCCGGCACGCAGATTCAGATGGTCTACGATGCCACCAACAATCAGTTCACCGTCAACGAGAACGGTGCGAGTGCGGCCTACTCGCCGGTGACTGCACCCACCACCTGGCCCAACAGCGCCAGCCTGCGTTGGTTGGATGTGACCTTCAGCCAGCAGCCCACGGACGGCGACAGCTTCACCTTCGACGTGCCGCAGTTTGATGCGCCGCCGGATCTGAAGCGGGTGGTCTCCGGTGAGATCAGCTTCGCCTACGGTCCCGACACCGAAACCCTGACGCCCTTCAGCGTCAGCATCGATCCGTCGACGATGAATGTCAACGAGATCGTCACGGCGATCAACACCGCCTCAACCGCAGCCGGTTCCAACCTGACCGCTGCCGTCAGCAATAACAAGTTCACCCTCACGGCGGGAACCAGCGAAGTGTACGGTGTGGTTTCCGACACCAGTGGAGTTCTGGGTGCGCTGGGTGTCGGGGCTCTCTTCGGTGGCAGCGGTGCGCAGGATATGACCGTTAACAGCGAATTGGTGGAAGATGCCCGCAAGTTGGGTGTCTCCCGGATCGACGCCACCACCCCCACCGCACCGGTCTTTGCTGATGCCGACAACGGTGGTGTCCTGGCGCTTTCGGCGCTGCGCTCGACCCAGGTTACCCTGGGCAATGAGACGGCAGACATGGTCGCCCACTACGCCCATGCGGTGGGTAATCTGGGATCGGTGAAGAACCTCAACGACGAGGCGATCATCTCTCAGGAGACGACGCAGAACTACATGCGAGACGTGCGGGATTCATTCTCCGGCGTCTCTCTGGAGGAGGAGATGACCGACATGATGAAATACCAGCGGGCGTTCCAGGCTTCCAGCAAAATGATCACCGTAGCGGATGAGCTGATCGGCACGATTATCCAGATGGTTCGCTGATCAGGCGTGTATCTTGCATGATGCACGGGGCGTCCCGTGATGACGGTTTCGAGGGATAGGGGATAGAGCGATGCGAGTCACCCAAAACATGATGTACCGGTCCAGCGCCAACGCGCTCCAGGACAAGTACGGAAAGATGCACGAGATCCAGGAGGCAACGCTCTCCGGACGCCGGCTCAACAAGCCGTCGGATGATCCGTCCTCCGCCTTCCGCGACATCGTTTTTTCGTCCAACCTGTCGCAGGTTAAGAGCATGCAGAGGACCATGGACATGGCCTCGGAGCGGCTGACCATGGCGGAGACGCACATCGACATCATTCACGAAAAGCTGGTAGATGCCGAGACGCTGGCGGTGAAGTTCGCCAACTCGACGGTGAACGGCGACCCGGAGGTGATGACCGCGGCATCGCGAGAAGCGCTGACCATGTACGAAGAGGCGTTCAAATACGCCACCGAAAGTCTGGATGGTATCCCGCTCTTTGGCGGTGGACGGACAAAAACACCGTTTGATGTCAACAATCCGACGATTGGATCGATCCTGAAGCGGCCACAGGAGCCCTTCGGATCCGATCTCTCCGCCCAGACCGATATGAGCATGCAGGCCAACAGCCTGTCGACAACGGGAACCGGTTACCCCGGCGTTCCGGCCAGTGTGCGCGTCACCTACAACGCCACCGCCGGCGACTATACGGTCAATGTCAACGGTACCGATACCGGCACGGTCACCCCGGCCAACAACGAGCTGGACATGGGGTGGGTCAAGATGGATATCGCCAACACCCCCACCGATCAGGACGCCTTCTACTTCGAGGTGTTTCCGGATTACCAGGGCGGCACCGCCGACCGGGCGATCAAGATCGGTGACGGACGGCAGCTTCCCGGTAACGTTACCGGAGAGGAGCTGATCGAGGGGCTGGAGCCCCGGGGACGGAACATCAATATTTTCGAAGAGCTGTCCGGTCTGCGTGGAGCAATGCTCCGGGCCGACAGCGATGAAGTGGCCGCCCGCATCGATGGTCTTCAGGAGGGGCGGGCCCAAGCGTCGGACATGCAGGTGATCACCGGCATCCGTACCGCGCAGGTCGAGTCGATTCAGACAACTCTCGGCTATGACCAGGCAACTCTGGAGACCGCAAAAGCGAAGAACGGCGAGGTGGACCTGTTCGCCATGATCAGCAAACTCGAACAGACAAACCAAGCCCTTCAGGTAATGACCATCAGCGAGCGGACGGTGCTCGACAATTCGATTCTCGACTTCATCCGATGAGATGGTAGCGGGTGAAGAAATCAACGGGAACGACAGACTTTTGGAGATATGGGGAGACGGTTATGGAGATTCAAGGTACCCGATTCGGGGTTCTGGAGTTTGACCAAGAGGAGATCATCACCCTCAATGAGGGGCTGTTGGGCTTCCCGCTGAGCCGGCGGTTTCTCCTCTTTCCTTACGGCGACGACTCGGCCTTCTTCTGGCTACAGTCGGTGGATGAGCCGGAGATCTCGTTCATCGTGATCAATCCGTTCGACTTTTTCGCGGATCTTGAGTTCACGATCCAGGACGAAGACGCTCTGGCCATCGGCCTTCAGAACGATGAAGATGTCGAAGTGTTCACCCTGGTGACGATCCCCGAGGGGCGTCCCGAGGAGATGCGGACCAACCTGGCCGGTCCGGTGATGGTGAACGTTCTCAACCGCCAGGGGCGACAGGTTCTGATGAAGGAGTACTCGCCGCGTCAGTCCCTGATTCCCGACGAGCTGAAGCAGGGCTTCCGGGAAGAGAACAACAGCTTGAAGCGGCAAGGGCGTGTTCAGAAGATGGCATTGGTGGGATGAATCGATCCAATACTGAACGGGAACACGACCGAAACAAGAGGAATTGAGCCATGCCGCTTTATATCAATACCAACGTTGCCTCGCTCAATGCGCAGCGCAACTTGATGAAATCAACCGACTCCCTGGGCACTACCTTTGCCCGGCTCTCGTCGGGGCTTCGAGTCAACTCCGCCAAGGACGACGCGGCGGGGATGGCAATCTCGAACCGGATGACCTCGCAGATACGCGGGCTCAACCAGGCGGTACGCAACGCCAACGACGGCATCTCCCTGGCCCAGGTGGCCGAGGGGGCGCTGGACGAGACCATGAACGCCTTGCAGCGTATTCATGAGCTCGCCGTGCAGTCGGCCAACGGCACCAACAACGCCAGCGACCGCGCCGACCTCCAGCTTGAGGTGAACCAGATGGTCGAG
>JADGBX010000260.1 GCA_015231265.1 Magnetococcales bacterium
AGAGTTTCATAATCACTTTGGCGCTGGTGCTGTTGAAGTAGATCAGCTCGAAGTTGAAGACCACTTCTCCGCTATCCATATCGGTAAGATGGTTCTCAAGCGCGGTGATGTGTGGGCCGAAGAAGGCCGGGACATCTTCCGGATAGGACTCTCCGCGCAGGGAGAAGCTGTTTTCGGCAAAGTTGAAATCGATCTCCGGTGAGCGCTCGGTGCGTTCGATTTTAATGGATTCCATGGTAAATCTCCTACAACACTGTGCTGGTTACATCGCGATCAGGTACGGGTCGAAACTGTTTTAAATCGTCGCTCTGAGTGAAAAGAAGGCGTGCTCTCCCCCTTCGAGCTCCATAAAGTCGAATTCGATGGGTTTGGTGGCTTTCCGAGCGATGTCGACGAAACCGACGCCCGCCCCCTTGCTTCCCTCGGGAACCTCGCCTTTGAGAATCTGTTTGTAGAGCGCTTTGAGTGCTGGGCGATCCATGCCCTGAATAGCCGCAAGTTGCTCCTGAAGCCGCGGCATATCTTCGACCTGTATCTTGTTGCCACAGGTAACGAAGTAGGTGGTGTCCGACTTGCCGACGGTCAGAAGACCATAGCTCAGAACCGAATCCTCCGTTGCGGTTTCCGGTTCCTGCTCGGCAGAGTATCGGATGACGTTCTGCATCTGTTCGACAAAGACGCTGAAGACCCCACGTACCGTCCGGCTGTTGTTGGTTTCAATGGCCAGTTTCTGTTTGATCGCCAATCCAAGACCGGAAAGGATCGCCTCGGTCATATATCCGCTGTAGCAGAATATGACGCCTTGTTCCTGGAGTCTTGTGCGTATCTCGTAATGTTTCTGTGCGAGCATCATGGGATAAGATCCAATAATGGAAAAACGGGAAAGGTGCACACTAATCACCCGACTCACAAGGCAGAGTGTGAACCGGTACGATCAGTGTACCAGAAAATGTGGTTGTTAACCGTAGGGTCCTGTTTTGTGTTGCGCAAGAAATTGGGCCAGTTTTCGATCGACGGTCATGATGTGGTGCACAAGCCAGCGCTTGAGCATATCGATCATCTCCTCAGCCAGTGCTTTATAATCATCCTGATTTTCGAGCCGTTCACCGTAATCGGCAACATGGGTGATTAACCGGGCATGGGCCTGCCGGTGCTGCTCATAGTCGGGATAGTCGTATTTGATCATCAACGACTCTTCACGCTGAAAATGGACGTGTGTGTATTGAACCAGAGCTTTAAGAATACCACGGAGAAGGGTTCTGGCCTGAGGTGATTGGGAGACGAGCCCCAGATCGTTGACCAGATTCAAGAGCCTTTTGTGATCTTCATCCATGGCCGCATGACCGAGCATCAGATCATCGATCCAGTTGGGCATGTGGATCTGATCCAGGGAGAAGCCGATGACCGAGACATCATCCCGACGCGTTTCCCCATCCTGCCAGGCGACCAGTGTTTCCGAGAGCATCAGGCCCTGTTTGGCCAGCGGTTCATCGGCGTGACCGACCAACAGCGCTTTCAGACGCCGTTTTCCGTAACCGCGTCGCTTCTCACCGCCCACTTGATCGAGAAGACCGTCACTGGTCATGTAGAAGCGACGTCCCGGTTTGATCTCAATCGTGTGATTGGTGAACGCATAGTCTTGAGGAATTCCTCGATAGCCGATCCCTTTCCGGTCCCCACGCTGCTCAATGACGTCACTCTTCCCTTTGTCCAATAGAAGAAGCGGGAAGCGAGCACCGGCAAACACCATGCTCGTGCGTTCGGCATCGATGAAGCAGGCACCCAGTTCAAGCCCGTCGTCGGACTCCCCGCCCGGTTTGTCCTGGCCAAGTACTCTCTGGATCAAGCTGTGCATGCGTCCGATCAGTGCGGCGGGGTTGCCACACTCGATGTCCCGAACGGCCTGATTGAGGGCGCCGTTGGCGATTAGAGTCATGAAGGCACCGGGAACACCGTGTCCGGTACAATCTCCCAGCACGACCAGGAATCCATCACCCCATTGACGACACCAGTACATATCACCGCCCACCACATCCCGTGGTTCCCAGAGGACGAAGCTGTCGGGGATCAGGGTCTCGACCGTGTCGACCGGCGGCAGGATCGAGCGCTGGATTCGGCTGGCGTATTGAATGGAACTGGAGATCACATCCAGCGCATCGGTCAGACGGGTCTCCGCCTCCTTGCGAGCGGTGATATCGCGGATGATGCCGGTGAACATGGTCTCTTCTTCATAGATCGCTTCACCAACGGCGAGATCCATGGGAAAGTGGCTGCCGTTCTTGTGTCGTCCGACCAGCTCTCTCCCTTTACCGAGAATGCGTGACTCGCCGGTATCCAGATAGTGTTTGAGATAGGCGTCATGCTGACTGTGATAGGGCTCATCCATCAACATGTTGACGTTATTGCCGATCACCTCCATGGCGGCATAACCGAAGATGCGCTCCGCTGCCGGACTGAAACTCTGCACGACGCCGTTGATGTCGATGACGATGATGCCATCCACGGCATTTTCGATGATCGTGCGCATGCGCAGTTCGCTGTGGCGCAGCTCCCGAGTGCGCTCCTCAACCCGATCCTCCAGTTCGTTGCGAGCGCGGGAGAGCGCCAGGGTGGCGCGTTCGCCGACGATGAGCGTGAACAGGATCGCTCCCACGGAGAGGATCAGGGTGAAACCGATGATGCCGAAGACCGTCCAACGCATGGTGTAGAACGGTCCCATCGCCTCATCCATATCGATCTCGGTGGCCAATGCCAGACCCAGCGAATCGGACCAGAGCCAGGCACCCATCACCTCGATCCCTCGATAGTCGGAATACCCCTCCATATCAACATCACTGACGCCTTTGACGGCACTGGCGGCCATCCGGGTCAATGGACGTTGTGAGAGGGGGAGGGGAGGGATCTCCTCAAGACTCAGGTTGGCTCCCGGGTCACGGATCTCCAGGTTCAAAAGCCCTGTTTGCCCTTTTTCAATCAGACCGAAACGGTAGAGGTCATCATCGAAGCGGCTGGCTGAGAGCAGAACCCCCTTTTTGTTGAACGCATAGCTCTCTCCCGAGCGTCCAAGGCGGCTCGATTGCAGAATCCGAGAAAAGTCCTGATTGGGAGAGATGCGTCGGGTAACGACGGCAATGATGCGATTGTCCTTATCGAGAATCGGCGCAGCAAAGAACATGGTTGCCGGTGTCTGGGTGGAGGCGTCGCCAGGTCCGGCCCCGGCCAATGAAACATCGGAACGCAGAGGTGGGATGAAGACGCTCTCGCCGGCAAGAACCCGTTTGATCAACCCCGGGCGTTTGACCATCAGGAAATTGGTCGTATCCACATTGGCATCGCGTCGGGAACCGAGACTGACACCATCGGGAGAGATGATGAAAAAGCCGATCTCGCCGCCAACGGCCTCCAGTGAAGAGAAGAATTCCCGTGCCTGTTGGAGGGGCAGGGAGCCTTTGACCGATTCTCCCCGTGCATGGAGATCAAGAAGACGCTGGCTGATGATCGCCAAGCGGCGATCGCGACCGATACGTTCGAGATCGCCCTTATGGGCAGCGGACCAACTGGTCAGGCGCTCGGTAGCACTCTCCAGGACCCCTTCCAGATTCTCCTGAATGCCGGCGATGTCCTGCCTTTTGTTGTACTCGATGGCTGCCCAGGTGAGTGCAAGAACGGTAGCCGCCAGAGTGATCGAACCCACGGCCATGAACAACCGGAAGTGGTTGGAGCCGAATTGCCGGGCCAGTGTTTCATCATCTATCCGACGCATGAGGATGCGGATAAGCAGCCACATCAAGAGGACCGTCACCAGACTACCGGTGATTATCCAGACCACATAGAGTGGAATATCAAGCGACTGTATCTGTTCGCCGTCCGTTTGGTTGCCCTGATTCTCAAGATTAAGCCAGCGGCTGCGGATCTCATTGCGCTCCTCTTCGGAGATGCTGTCCAAGCCTTTCTGCAGAATGGACTGGAGGAGAGGCTCATCGATTCTGGAGAAGAGGTGTAGGGGTGAAGCGGGGAAGAGTTCCTGGCCAATCGCCCGCAAACCGCCGATGGCGTTCTCCCGGATCAACTGCTCCACCGCAACCTGGGCTTCGAGAAGGGCATCCACCTCGCCATTGAGGACGGCATTGAATGAAGCCATGAGATCACGCGTCTCAATGATGGTCGCTTTGGGAAAGGCCTCTTTCAGTTTGGGAATCGTCCCGTACCCTTTGACGACGGCAATGCGTGCTTCGGAGAGATTACCGGCGGTCATCAAGCGGCTGTTGAACTGTTTGACGTAGAAGTACTCCCGCATGGTGAAATAGGGG
>JADGBX010000261.1 GCA_015231265.1 Magnetococcales bacterium
CATGGAGCGATCGCCTTTGGCTGGATCTGGGCCATGGTGGTGGTATAATTCTGGAAGTTGGCGGTTTCGTTAGTCTCAGCCATCAGCCGTCCCTGCCGTAGATCTCACGGAATGGAACCTCGAGCTTCGTCGGTTTGCGAACCACACGACGCTGCTCCTCATCGTACTTCACCTGGAATCGCCCGTAGACCGGAAACTCCTTACGCAACGGGTGACCTTCAAAGTCATACTCGGTCAGCAACCGGCGCAGGTCCGGGTGGTCGGAAACCAGGATACCGAACATCTCGTACATCTCGCGCTCATACCAGTTTGCACAACGCCAGAGCCCGATGATGCTGGGCACGCTCTCCCCTTCCGAGAGAGGCACCTTCACTCGGATGCGGTGGTTGTGTTTTACCGACAGAAACTGATAGACCGCAACCAGTGGTTTTTCTGCTTCTGGATAGTGGATAGCCGTGATATCGATCATCAGCTTGAAGTCCAGAGCCGGCTCGTCGCGCAACCGCTTAAGAATCGTCAGCAGGTCGTCACGGGCAACGGTCAGCACCACGGCATCCAAACCGATGGAGCGATCCACCTCCGGCATCAGCTTTTCCAGGCTGCCGGCCAAGTTGTCGAGAATGGTCTCAATCATTTGATCTTACCCCCCCAACCGGTGGTGAGGGTGTTGGTGCGATGTATCTTGCGCTGAAGCTGGATCAAGCCGTAGAGAAGCGCTTCTGCGGTGGGAGGGCATCCGGGGATGTAGATATCCACCGGCACCACCTTGTCACAACCACGCACCACCGAGTATGCATAGTGGTAATAGCCGCCACCGTTGGCACAGGCTCCCATGGAGATCACCCAGCGCGGCTCCGGCATCTGGTCGTAGAGCTTGCGCAGTGCAGGGGCCATCTTGTTGGTGAGCGTTCCGGCCACCACCATCAGGTCCGACTGTCGCGGACTGCCGCGAAAAACGATACCGAAGCGATCCAGATCGTAACGGCTGGCACCGGCGTGCATCATCTCCACGGCACAGCAGGCGAGACCAAAGGTCATGGGCCACATGGACGACGTGCGCGCCCAGTTGACCATGGTGTTGACCGATGTCAGGAAGAAACCCTGCTGATCCGCAGCACCCTGACCCGGCTCTTGACGAACCTCTTCGATCATTCCCATTCCAGCGCCCCCTTCTTCCAGGCGTAGGCATAGCCCACCAGCAGCACCACCAAAAACAGCACCATCTCAATGAAGCCCAACAGGCCGATATCCTTGAAGGCGACAGCCCAGGGATAGAGGAAGGCCGCCTCAATGTCGAAGATGATGAAGAGTATCGCCACCAGATAGTAGCGAACGTCGAATTTCATCATCACCCGTGAGGGCGGAGCGAATCCGCATTCGTACTGGGCGTTCTTCTCCTTGTACGGACGCTTGACGCCGACAAGATAGGAGCCTCCGATCAGAACGGCGGAGATCCCGACTGCGAAGAAGAGATAGATCAGAATTGGAAAATAGGTCTCAAGCATGCTCCCCGGCCTCGTTCCCGGAGTGTGCCTCAATGAAGAGTATCAAGCGACGTCCGGGGCCAGAAGAGAACTCCTGAACGGCTTCGTCGCATATCACGCGTCGGTCGCTCTCACTGCACTTCACACCGAGTCGACCGATATTCCCGAATTCTACCGCACGTTCACCGCCCGGCAAGTCGGGCAAACGCTACCACTCTGCAGCGGAAGCCGTCAATGGTTGTGAAGCGTACCCATTCGCCCGACTTTCTCGCCCACTCCGTCGCCCCATCCAACTGGCCGGAGTTGCCATACAATGACAGAATCGTGAATCGGCTTCAATGGTTTTACCATAATAAACATGTTATTAGTAATCCCTAATATTCAAATATATCGGAAATAGCGAATTCTTTGATTTCCCCTATTGTTATAGCTATCGATATCAATACTGAACGGACAGAAAAACAGTTAGAAAACAAAGAAAAAGGCGCCCCCATTGTGCGGGGAGCGCCCTCTCCTCATTCTACCGATTAATCTCGGACAATCTTCTCGTTTCAGAGAAAGATCAGCCGGCAAATCGAGTCTTACTGGCCGCAGTACGGGTATCCATGTTGCGACCGCGGTTGGTGTGGTCGTCGATCTCAGCCGCGGAGCCGATCATGCGACCGAACAGGAAGGTGGTGAATGCGGCGCTCTCCATCTCATCGGAAGAGACCTCACCGGTTGCAAACGGCGTCCAGAGCATCTTGAGCAGGATCACCGCAATCACGGCGTCGACGTTGACGCAGTAGACGTTGCGGCTGACACCCGTTTTGAACAGGGCGTTGACCATCTCGTGATAGAAGTCCTGGAAGACGTTGTAGTCACCACGATTGATGAACAGGTCATTAACGAACACCTCACGGGGATCGTAGTTGACATCCTTGCCCTTGAACACCGGGTGGTTGATGCAGGGGATCTTGGCGTAGTTGATGTTGCCTTCAGCCTTGGCTGTGGTCTTGTACGCCAGATACTCCTTGCCGTACTCCATGGCCATGGCGGTAAGGTCCAGACCGTGATCCTTGCTTCCGGGGTTGGTAAGGCCACTCTCCTTGAAGCGCTCGATCAGGAAGGCGATGGCCTCGAAGCCGTTGCCACCGTGGGCATAACCGGTGTGGGTAAGGAAACCGATATAGCCTTTGTTGATCTGCACCCGGCCCGGAACCTCGGGACCGTCGGCGGCGACCGCACATTTGGGACCCTGGGCACTGATGGTGCCGGGACCGTTGGTGACGATGAGGCCGAGCAGCACGCTGAAGCCGTAAAGCTCCTCGTCGTTGGGCCGCTTGCTGAAGAGCGCCATGAAGGCGGTCTCGGAGAAGCTCCAGGACTCCATCAACTCTTCGACGGAGACGCCGGAGAACTTCTTCTGGGCCTGACGCTCGGCAGGAACGGCACACCCGACCAGGGCACCGTAGATACGGAAGTGCCACGGCATGTTGGTAACGGTCAGCACCGACAGACGCTTGCGCATCAGCGCTTTCCAGGCCAGATGCGTGGTGATTGCAGCCAGGACAACCTGTCCGGCCACGTGACCACCGGTCTTCTCGGCCAGGGCTTTGAGGAAGGAGATGAAGACCGACTTACCACCGCGTTTCTCGATGGCGGCCAGCATCACCGCACCACCGGCGCGCTCGTTGCTGTCGATCAGAACATCCTTGGCGTCACCGGCAGCGGCGGCGTCAACGACGGAAGAGACATCGAAGCTCTCGTCGGCAGGATCTTCAAGATTGGTGAGACCGAAGAGATCCACCAACGCCTGCGCAGCATCACGTCCCGCTTGCACGCTCTTGGGTCCGATCAGAGCGATGGCGGATGAGAGCACGGTATTGGGACTGTTGCCCGCCTCTCGTGCCGCATCGGCTGCAGCCAGACCGATGGAGCCGTTCTGGTTGACGTAGGCGTTCAGCGCCACGTTTGCCAGACTGGTTCCGTTGTCGTCGGGATATTCGCGAACCAACGCCTGAACCAGATTCTCCTCGAAGGAGTGGGTCGAGGCGTCCAGCACGCTGGTACCGTGAAGCTGCGAGACTTGGGTCTTGGGATCCATCCGGGAAGCACCGGAAGCATCCTTCATGTTCTCGCGGGGCAGAATGGTGCCCAGCTGCTTGGAGAGACCGGCAATCTGCTCGTTGTAGGGCGCAATCGCTTCCACCACGGGCAGGTTCAGTTCGTCGGGCAGGTCCAAGCCCTGATTGTTGGCGAACCAGCACTTCAGAGAGAGGTCGCCTTTGGGCTCGAAATCGGGCTCGGCGCCGTTGAGCTTCATCACCGCCGTCATGGCGTCGGGGATGTGGGCGATGTTGATCACCACTGCACCCTTCTTGGTGCAGACGGGATTCTCCGGCGTGAAGATATCGTTCACACCGAACTTCTCCATGAACCACTCTTCTTTGCTCGCCGCACCATCGCCAGATCCGGCGATGGCACCCGCGTGACCGCAGGCTCGGGTGAGCTTGGCTTTCCAGCGACCGACGATACAGGCGACGACAGGTTTCTCAAACTCGAGATCCTTCTCGTAGTACCCGCCCGGCTCGATGTACATGACGGCGGCTTTGGAGCGGTCGTCATTGTGCAGTCCGTAGGTGAACTCCGGTGCCGAGTAGTGGATGTAGACATCCTTACCCGAGGAGATGGAGACGGTAGAACCCCACCCGGCCGTCAGCAGATAGACGGCGATGGTGGTGGTGAAGTTACCGGCGTTGGAGAAGATGGCGATGGTGCCGGGAATCAGCGACTCTTCCGGGGCGTTCCCACCCAGAGCGCCACCGATGCGG
>JADGBX010000262.1 GCA_015231265.1 Magnetococcales bacterium
TACCCGAAACAGGCTCCCCCTCCCTCGAATTTCATCGCGCGCCTGAGGGTGGGGGGAGTGTATCGAGGAAGGCGACCGATAATGGGTGTGGTTTCTACCTTGAGAGGTACGTCAACGGCTACTTCTCTGGAACTGTTACCTCTCCAGAGAGGGAGAGTACGGAGATGGCACCGAATGTTGGGTTCCACAAAGCAGAGTGTGAGTGGCACCGGACCTAAAACAGCACAAACCCACTGTCGCCAAAAAAAGGTAATCCGGTGTGGTTTCTATCCAGAGAGGAAAAGTACGGAGATGGCACCGAAAATCAGGCACCACAAAGCAGAGTGTGAGTGGCACCGGACCTAAAACAGCACACACCCACCGTCGCCAAAAAAAAGGTAATCCGGTGTTGTTCATATCCAGAGAAGAAACAGATTCAACATCGGTCGTCTTCTCCGACACACTCCTCCCCCCACCAGGCGCGCGACACACCACCGACCACCCCATCAAAACCAGCCACACCCAAGCGCGCCCAACATACCCATATATTTCTTTAGAAATATATATCCCCCACTTTACCCGACCTGTTTCCTCTCTAGAGAGGAGCCACACCGAACAGGAACGGAATATCGGGCACCACATAGAAGTGCGCACGTGGCACCGGACCTAAAACAGCGCACACCCACCGTCGCCAAAAAAAAGGGTGAGCCGCTGTGGTTTCTATCTGAAGAGGAAGAGTACGGAGATGGCACCGATAGTCGGGTTCCACTAAGCAGTGAGCGATTGGCACCGGACCTAAAACAGCACACACCCACCGTCGCCAAAAAAAACACACACCCATCGTCGCCAAAAAAAACAGCATGACTATGATAGGTGGCTTTTTGACCATTCACACGCACTTTTTACGGTTTGTGAAAAAAAGTATTGGGGTGTGATGAGCAGCGTTGCGAGCGTTACCAGTAGAGGCCGAAACCGAGGCTGAGATCGGACGCCTGATCGTCCTGGCGATAGCGTAGGCGGAGGTCGTGGTTCTCTTGAAGACGCAGGCGCGCTTCGGCACTGTCCCGTCGGTACCACTCCAGGGTGTCGAACAGCGGCGCGGCCACGGTGGTGGTGAGTTGCAGCGAGAGATTCTCGGTGGGGGTGAGCAGGGCGCGCAGAGACCCTTTGGCATCGATCAACGACTGATCGCCGCGGGGCCAACGCAGCGCCGAGCCCACCATCGGTGTCAGGGTGAGGCTCTCGGTGAGGGCATAGGCGCGACCCACGGCACCCTGAAGGCGTGGCGTCAGACAGTCGGAACAGCCCAGACGGGGCCGCTCCAGTCCCGCCTGAATCTTCCAGCCGCTGTTGGAATCCTCCGGCAGACCGGTCACATCAGGATTGGCGTTTTCGATGGTGAGAAACTCCAGCGACTCCAGCGAGACGGCGTTGTCGTAGAGACGCAGCGTCAGGTCGAACATGGAGAGCGCCGAGTTGCGCACATGGGCGGTATCGGCATCCAGGGGATCGTAGTAGGCGGGGCGTAGATGCAGCTCGACACCGGCACCATAGCGGCTGGAGTGCACGCCACCGATGCCCAGCCGCGACCCCTTGCGCGACAGATGCGGCGGTCGACGCTGGATGTTCAGTGTCTCGATGGGGTGGGGCGGCAGTCGATAGCGGTGCGCCAGCACTTTGCGGTACGCCTCCTGCGCCTTGGCAGAGTCGTCACGTTCTGCTTTCTCCAGAAACTGATAGTAGTCGAGCAGGGTGTCGATCACCGCGTAATCACTGCTCACCTCATCACTCTCAGCCACTTTGAGCCGGGCGATCTCCTGGCGGACCTGTGCCTTTTGTGTCGCGCTCAGACCGGAATAGCGCCGGGTGAGTCGCGTCTGTCGTGAGGGGTGGTACACCACCTCCCGCACCAGGGGTTTGCCGTTGACGGTGGCGGTGGTGAGACCGTTGACCAGGGCGAAGGGCATGGTGAAGATCGGATTGCTTGGTCGCACCGTGATCCCATTTATCAGCTCCACCAGTGTTGCGATTCGGAAGGCGCAGTTCTGCTGAAAAAAGTAGTAGGTGAAGGTGCGTCTCTGCAACTCCCAGAGGTGAGCGACGATGAAATCCACCTGCTCCTGCGGCAGATCCAGTTGATACTCCCACATGTCGCGCAGCTCGCGCTCGCCGTAGTTGTGGTTGTGAAAGTAGAACTGAATGTGCGAAAAGCCGCCCTCATACCCCCCGAACACGCCGTTGAAGATGTAGCTCAACGGATTGACACCCTCCGGCACGATGGCGCCGTAGTTGATGCTGAGATCCTCCAGCGCCGTGCGGGCTGTGTCGATGTCGTTGCGGCTGTTGAACTTGAGCAGGATGTGGCCGTAGAAGGAGGCGGGGTTGCTCAGATAGCCGTTGACGAAGAGGATGCTGAGCGATTCGGCGGCAGCGGCTTTCAGCCACGTCTGATAGTCGGAACAGGCCATGGGCGGCAACGCCTGCTCACTGAGGGCGAACTGCTGCATCAACCAGAGGGTGCGGGCGGGAAAGCGACAGCGGGCGTGTTCATCGGGGTTGCCGGTTACCGGGGCCAGAATGGCCGCCAAGGTTGCCGTCAGCTCTGCTTGGGCATCGTGTTTGCCGTCCGGGGAGAGAAAGAAGGCGTCGCTGGTGATGGCGCTGACGGGGTCGGATCCCGGTAGAAGATCCTCTTCATAGTGCAGCAGTTTCAGCCACACCGGCGAGCGAGCCAAGGTTGCCGGATCGTTACGAGCGAGTATGTCGTCGTGGATGGCAGCGACGGCAGGAGCAGAGACGGCGGGGGCCGCGACGGCAGGAGCAGAGACGGCGGGCGTGGCCAGTCCTGATAAGAGAGAGAAAACAGCGCATAGAACCGTGATCACACGTGATCGCACCACCATTCAACTCCCCAACCCTGATCACTTGCCAGTTGCTTCGATGGTTTCCGAGAGGGCGTCTCAGAGCCTGTTGCAGAATGGTGATTTTGGTCTTCAGGCAAGGCTTGCGGGTTTTGAGAATCGCAGCATACTCAAGTGTATGTGAGACGCACAGAAACACGTGTAACGCTGCATCAAGGCCATAAGCACCATTCTGCGACAGGCTCCTCAGATGGCCGGAAACGGAAGGGACGACGGCGCAGTTGGTCGCACCATCGTCCCTGGTTCGTTACGGGTCGTGGGTGATCAGCCGATGCACTGGCCGGCAGCGGCGGCGTCGAGAGCACGATAGTAGTGGGTGCTCTTCTCGATGATGGGCTGCTTGGTGTAGTCGGGGTTGGCAACCTGGTCGGCCATGTTGGCGCGCACATCCTGACTGATGCGACCGTGGAGCGAGGGATCGCAGCCGAAGGTGTTGAGAACGGCGGTGAGGTGTTTGCCTTCGCCCGACGCGGTCTCTTCGGCCAGTTTATCGTAGGTGTCGAGGATGAGCTTGGCGGTGTTCACTTTTCTGGCGCTACAGGTTTCCGGGGAGGAGACGGCGGAAATCACGGCGGTGGTGCCCAGATCCCAGATAACATTGGAGGTGACGGCGGCCCAGTTGGTGTTGGGGAAGAGGGCGGCACCGATACCGCAATCGCTGTAGGGATTCGCCCCGGAGCCGACCGACTTATCTGCGGCATAGGAGGGAAGAGCAGCCATGCAGAGCGCTGCAGCCATCAAAGCACCTTTAACCGTTTTCATGAAACACACTCCGATATTGAATAGTAGAATCTCGATTCATCATGCCTCATTCGGACACTGTCTCCGCTCGACCTCTATGATTTTCGATGACTTACTCGTTTCGAAAAGGGGAGGGGGATTGGAGTGGAGGCATATTATCAGTTTTGGTTGGTTTTAATCGTTCCTGTCTTACAACTCATCGCATCCTATTTAAATGTCAGTTAAATAACCGTCTTATCAATGAGTTCGGGTCGATGAAACGCTTGCTGGCCTTGCTGATAATAGCAAAAGTATCGCATGATTTACGGAAAATCACAACAGTTCTGTTCTTGGGGTGCTGGAGTTATGCGTCCTTGACGTTGATACGCCTCTCTGGATAGAAACCACGTCCATCACCAGACGCTTTTCCGAACACACTCCCCCAACCCCTCCCAGGCGCGCGATGAAATTCGAGGGAGGGGGAGCCTGTTTCGGGTATATCCCGACATTGGAGGCTCCGTCCTCTATTTTTTGGCGACGGTGGGTGTGTGCAGTTTTAGGTCCGGTGCCAATCGCTTACTTCTGTGTTGTGCCCGATGTTCCGTCCCTGTTCGGTGTGGTTCCTCTCTGGATGGGAACAAAACCCTTAACAGGTCGCCTT
>JADGBX010000263.1 GCA_015231265.1 Magnetococcales bacterium
GAACAGTTTAAAGGCCACACATTGAACGGCCACACATTGAACAGCCACGTCAACACTGGGGAGATCGCCCCTTCGGGGCTTGGTCAAAGACCAAAAACCTGTTGCTTACATGTACAGAGTTGAGTTGGAGAGACTCTATCCGGACCAGCCCGACCTCAAACAACATTACATTCATGTCGATTTTTATACCACTATCACAAGACATAATGGTATAATCGTCACTAAAAATTCACAAAATCACCCCTTTGTACGAAATCGCCTTACAAACACCCTTCCTAAACAGGAAGAAACAACCCGATTTCGCCATGGTCTGAATCGTGCATGACATACCAATAAATATGACATTTACGTGACAGGAGATTGAATCACCCCCAAGAGAGGACCGCAAATGAACACACTTCAACCCTCCCCCTTTGAAGCTTTCTCACCCCCTGCCCGCTCCCGCCGAGGACGATGGCGATGGCTGCTGGGCGGGGCACTTCTGTTCTGCCTTGCGGTACTTTTTGCAGCCTGGCCCGGCGCCGGCCACGCCGGTAATGGAGCGTCCGGCATCGATTTCGGCATGCTGACCATGCGCCTTTTCGGTGGTCTGGCCATCTTTCTCTACGGCATGGAGAAGATGAGCGACGCCCTGAAACTGGTGGCCGGCGATCGAATGAAGAGCATCCTCGGCGCCCTCACCACCAACCGGGTCATGGGGTTGATCACCGGCGCCTTCGTTACGTCGGTGATCCAGTCCTCATCGGTAACCACAGTGATGCTGGTGGGGTTCGTCACAGCCGGATTGATGAACCTGACCCAGGCGGTCGGCGTCATTCTCGGGGCCGACATCGGCACTACGATCACGGCCCAGATCGTCGCGTTCAAGGTGACCAAGTACGCCTCGCTCCTGATCACCTCCGGATTCGTCATCACCATGGTGTGCAAACGGGAGAGCCACATCCAAACCGGCCATCTGATTCTCGGTCTGGGGCTGATCTTCTTCGGCATGGGCGAGATGAGCACCGCCATGCACCCCCTGCGCAGCTATGAGCCGTTTATCGAAACGATGCAGAACGTCTCCAACCCCTTCATCGGCATTCTGGTCGCCACCGCCTTCACCGGGCTGGTCCAATCCTCCTCCGCAACCATGGGCGTGGTGGTGGTTCTTGCCACCCAGGGATTGATCACTCTGGAGGGGGGCATCGCCCTGGCTCTGGGCGCCAACATCGGCACCTGCGTCACCGCCGGTCTCGCTGCCATCGGCAAAACCCGTGATGCGATCCGTGTCGCCGTTGCCCACGTCACCTTCAAAGTGGTGGGAGTTCTTCTGATCGTCTGGTTCATTCCCGCTTTTGCCGAGATGGTCCGCTCCCTCTCACCGGTGGCCGACCCGGGAATCACCAACGCCCAGGAGATCCTGGCCGCCGAGGTGCCGCGACAGGTGGCTAACGCCCACACCCTCTTCAATGTGGGCATCGCCTTCGCATTTCTGCCGCTGACTTCGCTCTTTGTCCGCTTCTGCGAGTGGGTGGTTCCGGCAGGCGAGGAGAGCACCGAAAAGAGTGACGGCGACTCCGCGGTCTACCGGCCAAAATATCTGGACGACTCCCTGCTCTCCACCCCGGCCTTCGCCCTGGGACTGGTACGACGTGAACTCAACGCCATGGCCGATACGGTGGAGTACATGCTCACCCACTCCCTGAAAGCGGTAATCAAAGGGGATATGAAAACAATGGATCACCTCTGCCGACTGGACGACAGGGTGGATGCGATCTACCGGGAACTCACCCGCTATCTCTCGCGGATGGGACAGAGAAACCTGCCCCAGGAGGTGGCCGATGAGATCCTCGCCACCACCAGCGTTCTGATCGAACTGGAGCATATCGGCGATGTGATCGAGAACAACTTCCACCACCTGGCTGAGAATCGAATCGACGAAGGCATCGAACTCACCGAACGGGAACGGGTGTTGCTGGAGAACTACCACGAGAGCATCCTCTGGGCCTTCCGCTCCGCCACCACCGCCTACATCAGCGACAACGGCCAGGCAGCCAGCATGGTGCTGGGCATCAAGGAGGAGATCATGGGGTTGGATGCGACGCTGCGGAACCGACAGATTCTGGCGCTCCAGAAACAGGGCTCCTTCAAGGAGGGCGGAGAGTTTCCCGCCTATACGCTGCACATGGACTTGAGGGAGAACCTCAAGCGCATCTTCTACTACATCAAACGCATCGCCAAAGCCGAAGCCCACATCCAGGCCCGGACCAAAGCAGCCCGGATTGAAGATTCCGATCGCACTCGGACGGACCGGCAACGGCAGGAGCGGTTCAAGAAGATGGATACCACGAACATACTGCCCTCCACGTAGCACCCCTGCGGAAAACAGAAAGGGGAGAGACGTACCGAAACGCCTCTCCCCTTCTCAACACCACACCATTCAAACCACTGTCGACTCAGAACGTCCCCATGAATGTGCGTGCCCGCACACCCGCCGCAGGCAACTCGTCTGCCGTCACGGAGACCAGATCAAGCCGGTAACGTGTCGCCTCAACGGGGGGATTGATAAACACCGCCTGGAAACCCATCTCCCGGCGTGGTTTGGCCTTCTCCACTTTGAGTCGGCTCATATCCCCCTGGAGATTCACCATGGAGCGCAGAGTCTCTTCTCCACTGCCCAGATCCCGCTCCGAAAGCACCCGGTCCGGAATCACCACCGACGAACCCACCTCTTCGTTCTCGGCGGAGAGCAACGTCACTTTCACCTTGTGCATGGTCTGGGCGACGCGGGTGGTATTGAAGAGTGTCCCCTTCACCACCAACAACGCCCCGTAATCCACCTGCCGCCACTCTCCGGTCACATCGGTGATCCGGTAGTTGTTGGCAAGATCGTACACCTTGTACTCACCCCACTGGGAGAACTTCAGCAGACCGACACCAAGCATGACGAAGAGCAGAGCCGCAGCCGCCCAGAGATATCCCGGCTTGACCCCCTCCCCTTTGAAGCGATCCATCACACCCGGCTTCTCCTCCTCATCCTCCTCGACACTCTCTTCCATGCCGGTCATCGGTTCGGTCGTGTCGTCCTCTTCGGCATCGAAGCTGAGCAGATCCTCTTCCGGCTCTTCCTGAAGAGCCAGCGGCTCATCCAGACTCTTCTCCAACTCTGCCAGCTCCTCGGAATCGGAGACCTCCGCGGCACCAGCATTGATCATCGACTCTGTCGGTGCCGAGGCGAGCATGGTCTCCGCATCCATATCGATGTCGTCGTCGGCCTCCCCTTCCATCTCTACAGGTTGGAGAAGATCATCATCCAGATTGATCTCCTCAACCCCCTCCGTCAGCTCGGGCTCTTCGGCCAGCGCCTCCAGTTCGCCGGTATCCTCATCCAGGTTGACGTCACCCAGATCGAGTTCATCGTCGTCGGCCGCCATGTTGAACTGGGTATCCAGCTCATCATCCAGAAGATCCCCCAGCGGGTCGTCCCCTTCGTCGCCCAACGCCATATCGGCGTCACCATCGTCGCCCAGGAGTGCCGCCAGATTCTCCTCACCCTCCGAACTGCCATCGTCGTCGAGATCCTCACCCAGAAGGGCGGCCAGATCCTCATCGGTGTCGGGAATCTCCTCGTCTTCAGAGGCGTTGTCAGCCTCTCCATCAGGAGCATCACCGTCCTCATCTCCCAATAAAGCGACCAGATCCTCGTTCGTCGACTCTTCCGTCTCCTCCGTGGAGAGATCGGACTCCGGCGCATCCTGTGCGGGATCTTCGATGAGATCCTCTTCAAGGCTTTCATCATCAAGATCAGCAAGATCATCGGCGTCCAGTTCCGCCAAGTCATCCAGATCCTCTTCGACCGGAGCCTCTTCGTCCAGATCCGCGTCCAGGCCATCCAATGCAGCGTCCAGCTCCGCGTCCAGATCCTCTAAGGAAGAGGGTGGTGCCTCGGAATCCTCCTCCTCTTCCTCAGCCATCAAAGCCGCTTCGTCAGCCGCCATGGCATCGTCAGCAGCATCGGGTTCGGATTCACCTTCCTCGATATCATCCTCGGCCAGTTCTTCCGGTATCTCCTCCGCAAGCTCCTCGGCCAGATCCTCCGGAATCTCCTCCGCAAGATCCTCCGCAAGCTCCTCAGCCAGTTCTTCCGGTATCTCCTCCGCAAGCTCCTCGGCCAGATCCTCCGGAATCTCCTCCGCAAGATCCTCAGCCAGTTCTTCCGGAATCTCCTCCTCTAGATCCTCAGCCAGTTCTTCCGGTATCTCCTCCGCAAGCTCTTCGGCCAGTTCT
>JADGBX010000264.1 GCA_015231265.1 Magnetococcales bacterium
CATCTCAAATCCGGCACCAAAGCAGCTAAAAGCATCACCATCCACCCAGGCCTGTAGCTCTTCTGGGGTGAGTCTGCTTTTGGTGGTCGGGCAGGGTGGGGGAGCCATGCGGGCATCGGCTTGGGGTTCATCTTCTTTGGCGCTCCAGAGTACACCTTTGGAGTCGGTCAGTTCAGCATCGGTGAAAAACCCAGCTTGCCCATGACGCACCGAAAGGGTGAGATCACCCCCGACGTGGCAGTCGTAGTGGAAGAAGAAGAGCCGCACATCGCCGCTTTCGGCGTGGCCGTCGATGTGGATGTCGTAACGGAGGGTATCACCCGCTTGCGGCAGGCCGTGTTCATGGAAGGTGCATTCACAGCCGAGAAGGCGGTAGACCCGTTCATCCCGGTTGAGGAAGTCGATCCCCTGCCAGGAGATCAACAACAGATCGGACTGCCCTGACTCGATCAGAGTGCCCAGGGAGGTGCGGCCCTGATGCAGACACCAGGGATGGTTGTCCAGATCGGTCTCCGTGACGATGGAACCTCTGCCGAGAACACCCGCTTCGCCGGTGATCTCAGTCACCCGATCCACCAGCAGCAACGGCGGTTCCGGCAGCCGTACTTGACGTCGGAAACCGTCTTGTTGCCGAAAGAGTGGTCCCAGAACAGACGAAATATCTCCAGAAGCCAACAGCTCCAACTGGGCTCGGTTAAAGATGGGAGGCGTAGCGGTAGTTCCATCCGAACCGTGCGGTTCGTCCACGGAAGGAGCAAGCGTTTCCGGAACCTCCGAGATCGACGCCGTTTCCTGCGCTGGAGCCGACGACGGGTTAATCCGGCACATCTGCCGCCAGACTCTTTTCTGTAGATCGAGATAGTGCCCGTGACTTGTGCTCTGCATGGCGATAAAAGCGGTATGCTGACTCTGCAGGGCAGAAAAGATCCGCGCCATGGGGGAATCGGCACTCTCCTCCTGACCAGTTACGGGACTCTCGGGCGGTTCATAGGGTGCCACCGGCGCACACCCTGCTACCGGCGGTAACGGAGGTGCCGGCAACATGGGCTGTGCATCCATCGGCATGGGCGGTGGCATGGGCGGCAGATGGGCGGGCAGCGTCAACAGAGGGTGGTCGTCCTGGTCGTGTGTCACGGGCCGGAGCCGCTCCAGACTCTTTTCCAAACCATGCAGATCCACCTCCACCCCGGCAACATGAAGCTGTGCGGCAACCCGAGCCAACTGCTCCAGGTCGTTTCGTCCGGGATGGTTCATGGCGAGAGCCAGATGGGGACGCTCACCCAGGGTCTGGGAGATCGCCTGACTCAGAGCGTTGCGCGGTCCCATCTCCAGAAAGATCCGGACACCGTCCTGCCACGCTCGCTCCACCGTTACCCGAAAATCCACCGGGTTGCGGGCCTGCTCCAGTATGGCTGTGGCGGCTGCTTTTCGAGTTGGCTCGTAGGACCGGTTGCCGGTGTTACTGTAGAAGCGGATCCCCGGTGCCGGAAACGCCTCCCGAAGATGGATCTCATGCCAGATATCGGCCACCGGATCCAGCTCCCGGCAGTGCACCACCATATCCTGTCCCAAGGGTAGAGCGCGGGCTGTTCCGATCTCTTCGATAACGCTACGACAGTCGGTCTCTTCTCCGCCGATGCAGCAGTCCATGGCGGACTGGATGATGGTGATCTCGACATGGTGATGGCGGGCTACCACCGCTTTCACACTCTCAACCGGGGCCAGAATGCGCCAATTTCGCCAGGAGACTGCCTGTTCATCGCGCCAACCCCACGCCCGGGCCGCACTCCGACAGGATCCGGTGAGCCAGTGGCCGTAGAGCCGGGATGCATCGATCTCCCGGAACATCTCCGCCATGTCCCGCCACACCCCGAAGGCAAAGAGCCCATTGCTCTCCCCCGACGACAGCCCCAGGGTGGCGGTGGGCCTCAAACCCAGCAGGTCGTTGGCGATGGTTGCATGCTCCTGGCAGAGCAGCGAGGCGCTCTTGAGCTGCCAGAGTGGATCGGCCTCGGCATCATGGATGGTGGAGACCAACCCGTTCAACGCGGGATGGCGTTCATAGAGCGGCTGGAGAACCTCGGGAAAAGCGCGCCGCAACACCGCACCCATACCAGGGAACGCCCCGGCTGCCCCGGTAAAGAGATAAGCCAGTTCGCCACCCATGGCCGATTCCGCGAACAGAACGCCGGACGGACAGCTCTCCCGCTTTCCGTTCAGAAAGGCCAGAGCGTCACGATGGTGCGCCTCGACCTGCTGTTCCGACATCGCCACAATGGCCAGTCGAACGGCGCCTTCGCCACCGGGCGTGCGGTTCTCAACGGCATGGATGAGCCCGGACATATCCGATGCGGCATAGACGAACAGAGAGGGCGTCTCCACAAGCCCAGTCAGAGGATCGGGTGGTCGATCCTCCCCTGGTGATGAGAGGGTAACCCGACGGCTGTGACCGCTGAAGCTGTGGATATCGATCGCAACGGATGGATGATTGCCCATCTTGTCGATCCCCGCTGCCACATGCAGCAGACCGGATGCGGCGTGGGCGTGACCATGTTTTCGGGTGATGGCACTGGGCCCACTGCCGGGTTCCAGGGCGATCACGACATCCGCTGATGACTCGTCAAAGGGTTGCAGGATCGCATGCACCCGATCCCCCTGTTCCCGAGCATCGGTCAGCCGCTTCAACACCAGCACGACCGCAGCATCCCCGGCAACACGTCGATCCTCGGGCAGCAGATCGGCCGCAGCCTGCTGTTGGACCGGTTCTCGTGACAGATCCACCGCCCCGACCAACACCAGATCCAGTTCACCCTGCGCCACGGCCCGACGTCCGATCTCCAAAGCCTCCACCCCGGAGAGCTCTTCACCGGAGACCGTAAACCCCATCCCACGCCAGTCCTGGAGCCCGTTGACTCGATTAGCAGGCATATTGGGCATGGCGCCCACGGTTCCCGCGGCATCCAGGGCCGGGATGATCGCCTCTTTGCCCGGCCCGTCCTCATCCGGTGTCAACCAACGCCGGGTGTAGCGGACGATCTCCGCATCACACCCCATACCCACCAACACACCACACCGCTCCTTCTCCTCCGGAGCCACAGCCTCCATCGCCTGCATGGCCGTTGCCAAGATTACGTTCTGCTGAGGAAGGCTCCGTTGCAGATCCCGTGGCGGGACACCCAGGTTCCGTAGAGGCAGTTGGATCGTGTCAAGCGGAGTCGCTTCATCCTCACCGTCACATGTGCTGGCGTTCACCTGCACCGCCACGATCGCAACACGCTCCCCGAGTGGGGGCTGCACCGGCTCGTGATCCCAAACCGTTTCGGGACGCCACGCCTCCACGATCAGGTGGGCGTTGTTGCCACCGAAACCGAAATTGTTGATTCCACCCCGGCGTGGGTGGTGTTCCGGTTCCGGCCAAGGCTCTTGGTGTACAACCGGTCGGAACGACGTCCCATCCAGGGCCGCATTGAACGGCTTGGCATGCAGCGTGGCGGGCTTTGTGCCGGTCTCAAAAGCGTGCAGAAGTTTCAGAAGACTGGCCAGACCGGAGGCGGTGATCAGATGGCCCAGGTTGGATTTCAGGGAACCGATGGCCAGTTCGGGCAGATCCCCGAACACCTGCTTCATGGCCGAAATCTCGATAGCATCGCCCAGGGTGGTACCGGTGGCGTGGCACTCCAGCAGACCGATGGTGGCGGGATCGACGCCACTCCGGGCGTAGGCGGCACGCATGGCGCGAACCTGCCCCCCTTGATCCGGAGCAAGAATTCCCCCCTGACGACCATCATTGGAGAGTCCGACACCCCGGATCACCCCAAGAATCCCGTCTCCATCACGACGAGCCGTCTCCAGGCGCTTCAATACCACTGCCACCGCCCCTTCGGCAGGAACAAGGCCATCGGCATCGCGGTGGAAGGGCCGACTCATACCGGCAGGGCTCAGCGCCTGTAATGCACTAAAACCCATGTGAATCATCAGACTCTCGGCAGCATTGACTCCGGCCACCACCATGGCCTCTGCTCGACCATCATGCAGTTGGTCACAGGCCAGTTTTAGAGCATAAAGAGAGGAAGCGCAGGCAGCATCCAAGGCATAAGCATCCCCTCCCAATCCCAATGCCCGGGCGATGAGATGGGCAGGAAGGCCGGAGTTGAAGCGCTGTTCGGGACGCATTCTCCCCACGGGATCACACCCGTCCCACACCCAGCTCGCGTAGTCGCTCAATCCCCGGGAGGGGTAGGAGAGATTGCCCAGAATCAGA
>JADGBX010000265.1 GCA_015231265.1 Magnetococcales bacterium
CCTGCTGTTTTTTCAGTCACAAACGCTGATTCGTTCTCATTGAGGGCACACCCTACTCGACGGCACTGCCCAGGCGTTCCCAGCGCACGCCGCTGCCCAGATGATCCCACGACCAGAACAGAATCACAGCTCGGCCCAACAGACGATAGGCGGGCACATAGCCCCAAAAACGGCTGTCGTTACTGTTGTCGCGATTATCCCCCAACACAAAATAGTGGCCTGGAGGCACGATCTGCTCAAACCGGTCTGCCGTGTAGGAGAAGGGCTGAACCAGGATGGAGTGGTGCTGCTCACCCAACTCCTCCACCAGACGCGCCGCTTCCACGCGTTGGCCTCGTTCGTTGTAGTAGGTGTAGGGGCCTTCGGGGCGGTAGGCGATCGGCTTGCCGTTGATGAAGAGCCGCTTGTCTTCGTAGACCACCCGATCACCGGGCAGACCGACGATACGCTTGATGTAGTCCTTGTCGGGATTCTCCGGGAATTCGAAGACGGCGATATCTCCGCGCGCCGGTCCGTCACCCATCATGAAACGATCACGGGTAAAGGGAATACGGTGACCGTAGGACATTTTGTTGACGAAGAGATAGTCCCCCACCAACAGTGTCGGGATCATGGAACCGGATGGAATCTTGAATGGCTCGATCACATAGGTGCGCACCAGCAGCGCGATTCCCACCGCCATGACGATGGCGTCATAGTACTCGATCACAAGACTCTGCTTGCTGAGCGCGCCCTCGCCTTTCCAGAGCATGCCACCACCGAAGACGATCAAGCCCAATGCAATGAGCGGCCCCCAGGCAGCGGTCTCCCGGCCCACATCCTGCCAAGAGGTGATATAGCTTCCCAGCATCAATAAACCGGCAATGACGAACAGCGTGCCGTGTACGATATGTTTTTTTGTCAACATGAAGGTGCGCCCTCTGACACGGAATCTCCGTGAGTCAATCCACTTTCAATACGGCAAGAAAGGCGGCCTGTGGAATCTCTACGCGGCCCACTTGTTTCATCCGTTTCTTACCGGCTTTCTGTTTTTCAAGCAACTTGCGCTTGCGGGAGACGTCGCCGCCGTAACACTTGGCCGTGACATTCTTACGCAGCGCTTTCACCGTCTCGCGTGCGATGATCTTCGAACCGATGGCGGCTTGGATCGCCACATCGAACATCTGACGATGAATCAGCTCTTTCATCTTTTTGGCCAGCTCTCGTCCCCGTGGCATGGCAAAATCCCGGTACACCACCACCGAGAGCGCATCCACCGGATCCCCATTGATCAAAATATCCAGCTTGACCAGATTGGCCGTGCGATAGTCCAACAGCTCATAATCCAGAGAGGCATAGCCCCGTGTCAGAGATTTGAGCCTGTCGAAGAAGTCCAGAACCACTTCGTTGAGAGGAATCTCGTACTGCAACATCACTCGGGAATCGGAGATGTAGGTCACATCCCGCTGAATGCCCCGTTTCTCTGTGCAGAGCTGCATCACCGCGCCCATATAGTCACTGGGGAGCATCACCGAGATCAGCATGAAGGGCTCTTGAATCTCCTTCTGCTGCGTGGTGGGCGGCAGATCGGCGGGGCTGTGAATCTCCACTATCTCGCCATCGGTCTTGATCACCCGATAGACCACCGTCGGCGCCGTGGTCACCAGCTCCAGACTGAACTCACGCTCCAGCCGCTCCTGGATGATCTCCATGTGCAGCATGCCCAGAAAACCGCAACGGAAACCAAAACCCAGCGCCGGGGAGGTCTCGGGATCATAGGCGAAGGAGGCGTCGTTGAGGGAGAGTTTATCCAGGGCGTTCTTGAGATTCTCATACTCGGCGGAGTCCACCGGATAGAGCCCGGCGAACACCATCGGCTTCACATCCTTGAAACCGGGAAGCTGCTCGGTAGCAGGGTTGCGGGCATCGGTCACCGTGTCCCCTACCCGCGCTTCAGAAACCTCTTTGATACCGGCAACGATGAATCCCACCTCACCGGCACGCAGCTCCTTGCGATCCTCCATGGCTGGACGGAAGAAACCCACCTTGTCCAGCATGTAGTCGCGACCACTGCTCATGAGGCGGATCTTACGCCCGGCCCGCAGCACACCGTCGTAGACTCTCACCAGCGACACCACGCCCAGATAGTTGTCATACCAGGAGTCGATGATCAGCGCCTTCGGGGCCGCATCGAGATCACCTTCGGGCGGCGGCACGCGCTTCACCAGCGCTTCCAGCGTTTCGGTGATGCCGAGGCCGGTCTTCGCCGAGGTCTCCAGAGCGTCGTCGGTCTCCAGGCCGATGACATCTTCGATCTGCGCCTTGACCCGATCCGGTTCGGCGGAAGGAAGATCGATCTTGTTGAGAACCGGGATGATCTCCAGATCGTTATCCAGCGCCATGTAGACGTTGGCCAGGGTCTGAGCCTCCACACCCTGGGCCGCATCCACCACCAGCAGCGCGCCTTCACAGGAGGCCAGGGAGCGGGAGACTTCGTAGGTGAAGTCCACGTGACCGGGGGTGTCGATCAGGTTGAGAACGTACTGTTTCCCATCACTGGCGGTGTAGTCGAGACGCACCGACTGTGCCTTGATGGTGATGCCACGCTCCCGCTCCAGATCCATGTTGTCGAGAACCTGTTCGGTCATCTCCCGTTCGGAGAGCGCACCGGTCTGCTGGATCATGCGATCCGCCAGAGTGCTCTTACCGTGGTCGATGTGGGCAATGATGGAAAAGTTGCGAATGTGGTCCAGCGCCATAAAATCACACGACTCCCAGAGCATCCCCAGCGTCGATTCGATGCCGTGTGGATGCGAAATATCCGTAGTGCAGGCCGTGGTCGAGAGGTCGCCCGGCCCTGTTCTGGGTGAGAATGTACAACGGACTGGCCGAAAAGACCATGGCGCGAACGCAGAATCATCCCGGAATCAAGGATTCACGGGATGAACGCTGCACACTCAGTAGTCGCCGCGGTCCGATTTCGCCAGTTCGGCGGTCGCCAGAATGGTGGTACGGTGCAGTAGTTCCCGCTCTTCACCGACATTGGTGTGTTCGGAGAGAGTGCGTAGTGCCTGATCGCGGGACTCTCTGAGCCGTTCGCGGGCATCCTGGGAGAGACGCCCTTCAGCATCCCGACCCTGGCGCATGTCGCGATCCAACGCTTCCAGGGAGTCCAGCAGCTCATCGGTCTGGCCCAACTGCTCCCGCCGTTGGTGGGGTGACGCCTCTTCGATGGCGCCGACGCCGGAGACCGCAGCAACTGGATTGGCCTCCTTCACACCGGCAACGGAATCCAGAAGGCTGGCAAATTTTGCCCCCTCTGCCTTGTTGGCGGCACGTCCTTTGCCGGTTGGGACAGCGGCACCCGTCTTCGTGCTCTTGTCGAGTCGGCGAATGGCCATGAAGTTCTCCTGCGCTTGAAAAAACGTCTGTTTTTAGGGTTTGGACCCAAGCGTCCCCACAGCGGAAAGCTCCACTGGAGAGATCCTGTTCTCTGAACCCTCTACCCAGGATGATTCAAGAAGCATACCACATTTTCGGTCAAGAGGTACGCTGAACCGCCTCACACACCGGAGCGAGAGCGCCCGCGCTTGATCGCCAGCTTGTTGAGGGCGTTGACGAACGCCTTGGACGAGGCGATGATCACGTCATAATCGGATCCACGACCGATCACGGTCCTCTCCTCCCGCTCCATGAGCACGGTCACCTCCGCCTGGGAATCGATACCACTGGTGACCGCTTTCACTTCATAGCGTTTAAGGACGGCGGTTTCCGCATCGGGAATCACCTTGGAGATCGCCTTGAAGACGGTCTCCACCGAGCCGTTACCCCAGCTTGCACTAGGGGTCACTTCACCGTCAATATCCAACTCCACCGCCGCCACCGGAGAGTCCTGGGTATCGGCGTCGGGGCGGACGCTCTCTCCCCGCTCGGCGGCAACATGGGTCCCGGAGGAGACGTGCAGGCGGCGCAGATGATAGCGGTCGTCCATGCGCACCACTTCATCTTCCACCAACACTTCCAGATCCTCGTCAAAAATCTCACCCTTCTTGTCCGCCAGCGCTTTGAACCGGACGAAGGTCCGATGCAACTGCTCATCGTCCAGCTCGTACCCCAGAGTGGAGAGATGATCCTTGAAGGCGTGGCGACCCGAGTGTTTTCCCAGCACCATGCGATTGGTGTTGAGGCCCACTGATTCGGGGGTCATGATCTCGTAGGTGGTGGCTTTCTTCAGAACGCCGTCCTGATGAATACCCGATTCGTGGGCAAAGGC
>JADGBX010000266.1 GCA_015231265.1 Magnetococcales bacterium
AGAGGGGAAAAACAACACCCCCTCCCCGCAAGTGTGTCGCGCGCCGGAGGGTGGGGGGAGTGTGTTCGGAAAGGCGTCTGGTGATGGGTGTGGTTTCTACCTTGAGAGTTACGGCCACTGCCACGTCAACGGCTGGGTGATCCGGTGCTGTTCATCTCCAGAAAGGTAGAGTACGGAAATGGCAGCGATTGTCGGGCATCACAAAGAAGGGCGTGAATGGCACCGAACCTAAAGCCGCACTCACCCTCCGTCTCCAAAAAAGTGCTTTCTGGAGAGGCAGAGCACGGTAATGGCTCCGATTGTCGGGCACCTCACAGAAGTGTGTAAGTGGCACCGAACCTAAAGCCGCACTCACCCTCACCATTAAAAAAAATCAGCCCTCGCCCAGGCTGGCTAACTGCTCGGCCTGATCGTGCGCCGCCAAGGCGTCTACCACCTGATCCAACTCCCCTTCCAGCACTTGATCCAGTTTATGCAGGGTAAGGTTGATGCGGTGATCGGTCACCCGACTTTGGGGGAAATTGTAGGTGCGAATGCGCTCGGAACGATCCCCTGAACCCACCTGGGAGCGACGGGCTTCAGAGCGTTCATCGGCAGCGGCTCGCTGCTCCAGATCGAACAGGCGGGACTGGAGAACGGTCATCGCCTTGTCCTTGTTCTTATGTTGGGACTTCTCATCCTGACAGGTCACCACCAGACCGGTGGGCAGATGGGTGATGCGCACCGCAGAATCGGTGGTGTTGACGCTCTGACCACCCGGCCCCGACGCCCGGTAGACATCGATACGCAGATCCTTCTGATCAACCTGCACATCCACCTCGTCTGCTTCGGGCAGAATCGCCACCGTACAGGCAGAGGTGTGAATCCTCCCCCCCGCCTCGGTGGTGGGCACCCGCTGCACACGGTGCACGCCGGACTCATACTTGAGCATGCCGTAGACACCGCTGCCGGATACCTGAGCGATCAGCTCTTTGTAGCCGCCCAGATCGGTGGGGCTGCTGGACATGACCGATACCTTGCCTCGTCGCATCTCGATGAACTTTCCGTACATCCGGAACAGATCCGCCGAAAACAGCGCCGCCTCCTCGCCGCCGGTCCCTGCCCGGATCTCCAGAATCACATTGCGCCCCTCATTGGGATCCTTGGGCAACAGCATGATCTGCAACGCTTTGTAGCCTGAGTCGATGGCCGCTTCAAGACGGCGCAGCTCCTCGGTGGCCATCTCCCGCATCTCGCTATCGGAGTCGCCATCTTCAAGGATCGACCGGGTCTCCTCCAGCTCCTCGTTCAGCCCCTGATAGTCGGCGTAGGACTCCACCACCGGATCCAGCTCGGCATACTCCCGGCTCAGGCGGGTGAAGAGTGTGGCATCAGCAGCGGTCTCCTGTTCGGCAAGACGGGCGGCAAGTTCCGCATGACGACGTTGCAGAGCGTTGAGCTTGTCAAACAGGGACATGAGAGGTCTACCCGTGAATCAGGAGGAGGTTCCGGATGAAGGGGGCTCCCCATCCAGTTGAAAAAGCAGACGCACTGCGTCCACATAGAGATCGCCGTTGTCGTCGGCCGCCAGACTCTTCAACTGGCTCAGGGGGGTGTGCAGAATCTTGTTGACCAGCGCTCGGCTCATGGACTCCACCCGTTTGCGGTCGGTCTCTGAGATGTCGCTCCAACCCTTGAACAGCTTCTCCAGCTCCCGATCACGGGTGGACTCCAGACTGCGGCGCAGATCCACCAGAGTGGGCACCACTTCCAGGTTCTCCAACCAGGCGAGAAACTGCGGCACCTCCTGATCGATGATTCGTTCCGCTTCGGTGGCTGCCCTTGCACGGTCATCGCGATTCTCCTCGACGATCCGAGTCAGGTCGTCGATATCGTAGAGAAACGCACTGCCCAGCTTGGCAATAGCCGGATCCATATCCCGGGGAACAGCAATGTCGATGAAGAACATGGGCCGCTGCCGTCGCCGTCGCAGCGCCTTCTTCACATGCTTGGCCAGAACGATGGGGGTGCGGGAACCGGTGGAAGCAATCACCACATCCGCTTCATGGAGTCGATCCGGCAGCGCCTCAAGCGGAAAAGCGTCACCGCCGAAAGCGTGGGCCAGGGTGTGGGCACGCTCCACGGTGCGATTGGTGACCAACACTTGATCGATTCCGTTGGTGACCATGTGTTGCGCCGCCAGTTCGCACATCTCACCAGCGCCCACCAGAAGGCAACTATGGCCTTTGAGATCACCGAAGATGCGTTTGGCCAGCGACACCGCTGCCGAGGCGATGGAGACGGCGTTTTCGGCGATAGTCGTTTCGGTGCGCACCCGTTTGGCGCTGCGGAAAGCGTGTTGGAAAAAGCGATTCAGTGCCAACCCGGTGGTTTTGCTCTCCACAGCCAGATGGTAGGCATCCTTCATCTGACCGAGAATCTGCGGCTCCCCCACCATCTGCGAGTCGAGACTGGCCGCTACCCGGAAGCCGTGCCGAACCGCCTCCCCCTCCGTCAACCGATAGAGATGGGACTCCAGATCAGAACGATCAAGCTGGTGATCGCTGGCCAGATGGTGGGTAATGGCGGCAACGGCGGATTCGGGATCACGACTGGCGCAGTAGATCTCCACCCGATTGCAGGTGGAGAGAATCGCCGCTTCGTTCACCGGCTCCAGGCCACAGAGCGCCGCCAGATGATCCGGTAGATCATCCGTATCCAACGAAAGCCGCTCCCGAAGGGCGACCGGGGCGGTTTTGTGGCTCAATCCGAGAACGACGAGTTTCATGCGGGGTTCCGGTCCACACGGCAGCCCGATGCTCAATCTTACGACAGCGGGCATGGCCTCCTTATGATTATCTGAACACTCCGTCGTAACACCACACTCTCATGGTGTCTAATTCCAACGGAACCACCCATCATACTGTCTCCGGCACGCCGGGACAAAGGCGCGATCCTTCACTCGACGCTTGCTCGACTCCCGGCCCCTGGCGTATACTCTCCTCCGTTGCCGATATCACACGGCAGCCTCTCTGTTGCAAATGCTGGATAAACAGAGGAAATATCATGGTAACGGGGTGTAGCGCAGCCTGGTAGCGCATCGGCTTTGGGAGCCGAGGGTCGGAGGTTCGAATCCTCTCGCCCCGACCATCAGACGACAAAAAAACGGCCACTGTGACGGTGACCGTTTTTTTTATGCGCGATTTCCACGACCTCACCCGCTTGAGTGTGACGTCCATGAAGATTCGGTACAGCGTGATTCCTACCGTCAAGACACGACCCGGCGGAAGAGCGTGGCATCCTTCTGCACGTCACTCAACGCCACCTCTCCGGATCCGAACATCTCCTCCAAACGACGAATCTGCTCGATCATCGCCACCATCTGCTGTTCGGTGATGGAGACCGGCGCATCGATGCACTCCATCTCTTCATCCACTCGGTAGTGCTTCTCGATGATCTGAGCCCCGGCAGCCACGGCGAAGAGAGGAACCTGAATATCCGGAGTGTGGTCGGACTGACCGATCACGCAGTCAAAGCGCTCCTTCAACGTCCAGACCGCAGCCAGATTAGCCTCGGTCTCCGGGGTGGGATAGGCAGAGATGCAGTGCAGAAGGGCCGGATTGCCACCGTTGCCGGTGAGAATCTCATACGCCTGCTCCACCTCTTTCAGATTGGCCATGCCCACCGAGAGAATCACCGGCTTGCCGGTGGTGGCTGCTCGCTTCAGAAGCGGCACATTGGTCACATCGAAGGAGGCCAGTTTGTAGAGTGGCAGGTCGATGCTCTGTAGATAGTCCACGCTCTCGGTACAGAAAGGGGTGGAGAAGAAGTCGATCCCCTGCTCCTCTGCATGGGTTTTCAGTTCGCCAAACGCTTCGAAGGGCAGCTCATGCTGCGTGAAGATATCAAACAGCGCCTGATTACCGGCAGGGGCGCGGTTCGCCGTGATGTAGGTCTGGAACTTCACCGCATCGGCACCGGAGCGAACAGCCGAATCGATCAACTGTTTGGCAACATCCAGATCGCCGCCGTGGTTAAGCCCGGCTTCCGCGATGACATAGACGGCATGATCGGTCTTGAAGCCGTGGTCGGACAGGTTCTTCATCGTCATGGACATGGGTATGGTCTTCCCTCTGACAGTGTGGTCTCACGGGAGAAAGAGTAACCAATGCCCGATGACGGTGCCAACTCTATTTCTTATCAACCGTCCTATGCTGCCTCCCTGAAGGCGCGTTCCGAGATGAGAGCCCGGCACGCATCCCACAGTG
>JADGBX010000267.1 GCA_015231265.1 Magnetococcales bacterium
CGCCTCGGAGAAATCGGTTGTGAGAATCGGCTTCTGAAGATAGTGTGAAAACCCCTGATCCAGTGCACTATCCGGCGTGATGGTATCGCTGAATCCGGTGCAGACCACCACCGGCATGTCGGCTCTAACCTCTCGGACTTTCTCAAGAAGCTCGACACCCGTCATGCCCGGCATGGTTTGATCGGTGAGGATGAGATCAAACTGGTCCGCCTGCTCCAGAAACAGCGCCAGAGCCGCTTTCGGATCGCACTCCGTCTTGACCACGCACCCCATGCTTTCAAGAAGATCACCATAGACGCGGGCAACCTCCTCCTCATCGTCCACCAGCAGAATACGGTGACCGTGATCACGATATCGAAGACTCTCCTCCGTTTCGTCCTCAGAAGTCTCCACCATGGCCAGAGGCAGGAAGACACTGAACACCGTGCCGACCCCCGGTTTACTCCGGACCTGCACGCCGCCGCCATGGCTGGAAACGATTCCGTGCACTACCGACAACCCGAGCCCGCTGCCCTCCCCCACAGGACGCGTCGAGTAGAACGGATCGAAGATCCGTTCCAACACCTCGGGACGCATCCCCTCGCCCGTATCTTCCACATCGAGACGCGCATACTCTCCCGGCACCAGATCCATAAAACTCCCGCCACCCTCCTCCACCTGCGTCTCCGTCAAGGAGACTCGCAAACTACCCCCTTTGGCACGCATGGCGTGATGAGCATTGGTGAAGAGATTCATCAACACTTGATGGATCTGACCAGGATCGGCCATCACCAGACTGGAGGCTGATTCAGTGAGGTTCGATTCAAGGGTGATGGTGGCCGGGAAGGTGGCCCGAACCAGTTTCATCACTTCGGAGATCAGAGGCTTGATAGCGACGGGATGACGACTCTGTTCAGATAACCGACTGAAGGTGAGAAGCTGCTTGACCAAATCCCGAGCCCGCATGCTCGCCTGGAAGATCTCCTTGAGGTTACCGCGCACGGTATCATCGTCGGAGTCACTCTCCAAGCTCAACTCCGTATAGCCGATGATCGCTGCGAGAATATTATTGAAATCGTGTGCAATCCCACCGGCCAAAGTACCGATCGCCTCCAGTTTCTGCGACTGGTGCAGTTGCTGTTCAAGCTGACTCTCTCTGGTGATATCACGCAACACTGCCACGTGCCCCGTCATGGCACCGGAACCGTCATGCACTGGAGAAACCGTCGCCTCCACATCCAGTCGTGAGCCATCATTTCGGCGCGCCTTCATCCGCCCTTTCCAGGTCTCTCCGGAGCGGACGGAGGCCATGATCATCGATGACTTACCATCGTCGGTACTCTCGAACAGAAACCCAGGATCACGGCCTGTCACCTCCTGTTGTGAGAAACCGATGATGCGCTCGAACGCCGGGTTGACATAGAGCAGATTTCCCATCGTATTGGTGATCAGAATCATGTCACCGGTGTGCTCGACAGCCTCCGCCAGACGCAGGGTAAGCGCCTCCATGTTCTTGCGGACGGTGATATCGTTGATTGTGCCCACCATGCGCAGGGGCTTACCATCAGGGTCCCGTGAAACCACATGCCCTCGATCCACAACCCAGACCCAGCCACCCCGGCCATCATCCAGACGGTACTCCATCTCAAGGACACCTTCACCACCATCCAGATGGCCCTGCAAGAGAGCAAGAATACCCTCTCGCTCCTCCGGGTGCAGTCGCTGTCGCCACGCTTGCGTATCATACGATTCACACTGCTCGTCCATCCCGAGAATGCGGGCATGATAGCTGTTGATGTAACGCCTGTTTGCAACGATATCCCAATCCCAAAGACCAGTCTGCGTACTCTCCATCGCCAACCGCAGCCGCTCCCGACTCTCCCGTAACGCCTCCCGCGCCTTGTTGCGCTCGGTGATATCTTGAACCATCACCAACAGCAGAGGGTTCTGCTCCATCCGCGACACCTGAAGCCTCGCCTCGATCGGGTAGGTGGTGCCATCCCGACGCCGGTGGAACTCATGGACGATCATCAGCGACTTCTCGCCATTCAGAAGCGGGCCTGACATCAAGCGGCACTTCTCAGGCGTTAAACCGACGACAATGTCGAAGGCTGTCATGGTGCGCAGTTCATCGGGAGAGTACCCCAGATTGCGCGCTGCGGAGAGATTGACATCGTGGATCCGAAACGACTGTGGATCCGCGATGTAGAACTCTTCCAGGGAGTGGTCGAGAATCCTTCCCAGACGCCGAACCTGGGCTTCGGCAGCGATTCTCTTGCGCTGCACTTCGCTCTCTTCCAACCCTCTCTCTATGGCAGGAACCAGTCGCGAAAGATCCCCCTTCTCAACGAAATCCCGCGCCCCCTTTCGCATGAGATCCACGGCATCCGGCATGCGGATGGCCCCGGAGACGACGATAAGAGGTGGCGGCAATTCGACGCCCTCCAAGATACTCAGCGCCTCTTCGGCACTGAATCCGGGAAGATTATTATCGGCCAGAATCACCTGCCACAGACGCTGTTGCAGCGCTGCTTCCATCTCCGGACCAGTCTCAACCCGTACCCAGTCAACCTGATACCCCGAGCCTCTGATGTCCCACACCATCAGCTCGGCGTCATCTTCGGAATCCTCGACAATCAAAACATTAAGTATGGCCATGGTAACGACCGTTCCATAATAGTGGTCTCGCAACAGCCCTGCCGACTGCGTTATTCCTGATGATGCGCGCGTCAATCATGAGAACGTGAACCGAAATAACGCACCCTTCCCTGGTTCCGATTCTGCCCAGATGCGCCCGCCGTGCCGATGGATGATCCTCTGCACCGTGGCCAGACCTATCCCGTGACCATCAAACTCGGACGCCTTATGGAGTCTCTGAAACGGAACGAAGAGACGGTCGGCATGATGCATGTTGAACCCCGCCCCATTGTCCTTGACCAGCAGAATCGGTCCACCCTCTTCTCCTCCCGACTCCTGCCCGAACTGGATCTCCGCCCGTGCTGTCCTACTGGTGTATTTCCAGGCGTTGCCCAAGAGGTTGTCCAACACCATCCGCACGAATCGTTCATCTCCCTTGGCGACCACATTGGGTTGAATCGACCAGGTCACATCACGGTTGGGTTCCTGCTCCGCCAACCTTTCACGAATCTCCTCAACCAAACGGGAGAGATCGATTCGTGCAAGCTTCAGGGCCTCCTGGGAGATCCGGGAGAGCTGTAACATGTCATCGATAAGACGACCCATCACGGAGCAACCGGTGTTGATGCGCTCAAGAAAGTGGCGGCCCTCTTCGGAAAGCTCCTCCCCACACCGCATCGCCATCAAAGTACCGAACCCTTCAATGCTACGCAGTGGTGCCCGTAAATCGTGGGAAACCGAGTAGGTAAATGACTCCAGTTCGCTGTTGGCTCGTTCAAGCTGCAATGTGCGCTCACGCACGCGCAACTCCAGCTCCTGGTTGAGTCTCTGCACTTTCTCTTCGGCCCGTTTACGTTTGGTGACATCATCGTAGACGGCATAGATCTCTCCGGAGGGGGATTTGAAAACGAAATTCTCCCGCCACGCCTTGAGTTTATTATCCTCGTAAAGGCGAACCGGATGGTGCTCCGGTGTTCCCGTCTCCATGACCCGGCGAAACACATCCAGCAACCCGAATGCCTCTACACCGGGAAACACCTGCGTGACACGCCGACCGATCACCCCCTCCGGCGGCACACCATCCATCGTCGAACCAGCCCGGTTGTAGTCGACAAAAGCGAAATCCTGGCCATTGTCCACGGGCCTGTAGACCGCGACACCACTGCTCATGGCGTTGAACAGTTCCCGAAACCGCGCTTCGGTAATGCGTAGATTCTGCTCCATGCGCCGTCGTTGGGTGATATCCAGAATCCCCACCGCCAGCGCATTCTCACCGGAAAAGGTGATCGCCTTGTAGATTCCCTGCACCCACACTCTGCTGCCATCGATTCGACGCAGCTGAATATCTCTGCGCACCACGTCAAAATTCTGCTCATTCAGAGTAACGAGAATTCTGTTTCGATCTTCCGGATCCACATAGAAATCGGTACTGAACTGCCCTTTGAGCTGATCGGTCTCCAATCCGAGAAGATTGCCCAGCGCCCGAGAGCCGTAGATC
>JADGBX010000268.1 GCA_015231265.1 Magnetococcales bacterium
ATACGGCTGCGATGCATGGACGATTAACGCTCAATCCCATCGCCCATGTGGATATCATCTGGACCATCCTTATTCCTGCGGTTCTGTTGTTGACGTCGGGGTTTGTGTTCGGAGGGGCAAAGCCGGTGCCCATCAACCCCCGTAACTTCAAGGGATCGTTCCGGTCGGCGCTCTTTTGGGTGGCGGCTGCGGGTCCGTTGATGAATCTGATCCTGGCGCTGATCAGTGTTCTCCTGCTCATCCCGGCGGCCTACATGCCGGGCTTCTTTGCCGAACCGCTGGTAAACATGCTCTTGGCGTCGGTGCAGATCAATGTCATGCTGGCGCTGTTCAATCTCCTGCCTCTGCCGCCCCTGGATGGTGGTCGCATCGCCGTTGCCCTGCTTCCCCCACCTGCTGACCGTGCATTGGCGGAGGTGGAACGGTTTGGATTGATCATCATCGTTCTGCTGCTTGCAACCGGTATCCTGGGCATGATTCTCGGCCCAATGATGAACGGTCTCATTCAGATGTATCTCTCTATCCCTGCACAGTTTATCGGTTTCGGTTAATGTCTGTTCCATTCATGATTCGGAGATGTGTGTTGTGAACGAATCCACCCCTGCTCGTCCTGTAGTTTTCAGTGCTGCCCAGCCCACGGGACAGTTGACGATTGGTAACTATTTCGGTGCATTACGCAACTGGGTTGCACTCCAGGAGGGGCGGGAGTGTCTCTTCTGCGTGGTTGATCTGCACGCGCTGACCGTACGGCAGGATCCCAAGGTGTTTCGGGAGTGGATCGCTGATCTTGCAGCGCTCTATCTTGCCTGCGGCATCGATCCTGAGCAGAGTGCCGTCTTCATTCAGAGCCACGTTCCGGCCCACGCGGAGTTGGCCTGGATGCTCTCCACCTTCACCCAGGTGGGTGAGCTGGAGCGCATGACCCAGTTCAAAGACAAAGCACAGCGCCATAAGACCAATGTCAATGCTGGTCTCTTCACCTACCCGGTGCTGATGGCGGCGGATATCCTGCTCTATGGCACCCATCAGGTGCCGGTGGGTGACGATCAGAAGCAGCATCTGGAGTTAACGCGTGACATCGCCAACCGCTTCAATGGTATCCACGGTCCCGTTCTGCAAGTGCCGGAGCCGATCATTGCCAAAGGGGCGGCACGGGTGCGTGATCTTCAGGATCCCACCAAGAAGATGTCCAAGACCGCAGCGTCGGAGTTGGCACGGGTGATGATTCTCGATGATCCCAAACTGATCTTGAAGAAATTCAAGAAAGCGGTGACCGATAGTCTGGGTGAGATCCGTTACGACAACGAAAACCAACCCGGTGTGGCCAATCTTCTTGAGATCTGGTGTGCAGCTACCGGCAACGATATGGATGCTGCACTAAGCCACTTCAGCCACAATATGTATGGTAAATTGAAAGTGGAGACCGCCGAGGCAGTGATTGCGCTTCTGGAGCCGGTCCAGAGCCGTTTTAAACAGTGGCGGGAAGATGAGCCGGCTCTGGCGAAGGTGTTGGCCGCAGGAGCGGAGCAGGCACGGGGTCGTGCCGAAGTAACCATGGGCAAGGTGCACGACGCCTTGGGTTTGATGGTGGAGTCGGGTCGTTTTGAGTAACTACCCTGGGAGACATTTCCGTTCTGAGTCGTGAGACGGCGTTGTGAAGGAGGGAGAACCATGTCCGAATCACGATCGGCAAAGAGTAGGCGCAGGGGCGGCAGAAAAGCTTCGGAGAGTCGGCCTAAAAGAGGCGGCATGCGCTCCGGGCGCTCCTCTCGTCACTCATCGTCACGGCAAGAGGTGAAACCGGCGGCGAAATCCGTGGAGTCTCCTCAGGAGACCCCCTCCGATACCGGAGGCTGGCCGACAAAGATTGAGGCACCAAAAGGAGAGATTCGTCTCCAGAAGTGGCTGGCACAGGCCGGGCTCTGTTCCCGGCGGGAGGGGGAGCGTTGGATCGCCGAGGGTCGGGTTGCCGTCAACGATGAGACGGTCAACCAGCAGGGGATCAAGGTCGGGCCCAAGGACAGTGTGGCGGTGGATGGCAAGCCGGTCTATCGACCACGGCGTCGCAAACGGACGTTGTTGGCTTTCTACAAGCCTCGAGGTGTGCTCTGCACGCGGAGTGATCCCAAGGGACGGACGACGATTTTTGAACTCCTTGATCCCATGCTGCCGCGATTGATCAATGTCGGTCGTCTCGACTACACCACCGAAGGGCTTCTTCTACTGACTGATGATGGGGATCTGGCCCACGCCCTGATGCACCCATCGTCTCAGGTGCCTCGTGTCTACCGGGTGAAAGTTCGTGGACGGATGGGGGATGAGAGGCTGGCGCGCATCGCACAAGGTGTCAGGTTGGAGGATGGGCCTACTGGTCCTCTGGAACTGAAACGGGACCGCATCATCAACACCCACACCTGGCTTACCATCACATTGCGGGAGGGGCGAAACCGCATCGTCCGTCGCATTTTCGAGCACGTTGATTTTCCAGTCGCACGATTGATCCGCACCTCGTATGGTGGCATCGACCTGGGAGAGTTGCCGAAGGGGCGCTGGCGTCCGGTCACGAAAGAGGAGTCTGAACCGCTGTTCCGCAGCTTGCCTAGTGTCGATAGGGGTGAGAAGGGATCGTGATCTTTTTCCCAAAGTGCAACAATTAAGGTATACTGACGCGCTCATTAGGCATGCTCGTCGTAGAGCATTAATAACGTTTGGAGACGGGGGGATGCTTGTACCGTCACGGTACCGGTTTTCGGAGTGATGGGCCAAACGACCAGTCCATCAGCTCACTCCATGCAACAAGAAACGAAGGTCGCCTTCATGACACAGCACACCCTGGACTGGCTGGAGTCGGCAGAAGAGAGCGATGAGCTCTTCAATGCCATGATGACCTCTGCCGTCGATGGCATTATCCTCATCGACCATCAAGGCATCATTCAGACCATGAATCCCGCCGCCGAAACTCTATTCGGCTATTCGATTTCCGACACGGTGGGAAAGAATGTCTCCATGTTGATGCCGTTCCCGGAACGCTCCGAGCACGACGGTTACCTACACCGTTTTCTTGAGAGTGGTCGCTCCAGCATTGTCGGTTCCATGCGCGAAGTGATCGGTCAGCATCGGGATGGGCATCCCATTCCCCTTGAACTCTCCGTCAGCACATTCCGAGTGAAAGAGAAGATCTTTTTCAGTGGAATCTTGCATGATGTTTCCGAGAGAAAAGAGGCAGAGCGCACCCTTCAAGAGCACAAGATTCAACTGGAGAAGACCGTCAAGGAGCGCACCCGAGAGCTGGAGCGGGTCAATGAGCGTCTCAACCAACAGCTGGCGGAGATACAGAAGGTTTCTCAGGGACTGAAACTTGCGGCAAAAGTGTTTGAAAACGCCGGTGAAGCGATTGTCATCACCGATGTGAACGCCCGGATCATCGATATCAACCGCGCCTTTGAGAAGATCACCGGCTACACCCGTGATGAGGTGATCGGCAACAATCCCAATGTTCACAAATCTGGACGGCACGATGACGCCTTTTATGCGGATATGTGGCAGTCGCTTATGGAGGAGGGGCAGTGGAGTGGTGAGATCTGGGACCGGCGCAAGGATGGACGAGTCTACCCCAAGTGGCTCACCATCAATGCGGTTCGTGATCTCGGTGGAGTAGTCACCCACTATGTCGGTATCTTCAGTGACATCACGGAGATGAAGGAGACGGAGAGGCGTCTGGAGTTGTTGGCCTACTACGACTCTCTGACGGAATTGCCGAATCGGAAGCTGTTTCATGATCGCCTCCATCAGGAGCTGCTGCTCATGCAGCGGCAGGGGCAGATGGTGGCGGTTCTGTTCGTGGATCTGGACCGCTTCAAGCATGTCAACGACACACTGGGCCATGCGGCGGGGGATGATCTGCTGCAGGAGGTAGCGAAAAGGATTGTCAGCTGCGTGCGGAAATCCGATACAGTGGCCCGAATCGGCGGCGATGAGTTCACCGTGATCTTGACCGAGCTGGAGAAGGAGGAGCATGCCGCCCAGGTGGCCAAGAATATCATCCGTGAGGTGAATCGACCGGTTGAGATCAATGGTCAGGATGTCTATGTCGGTGCCAGTATCGGTA
>JADGBX010000269.1 GCA_015231265.1 Magnetococcales bacterium
ATAAACATCTTTCCATATTTCTATATATATTCCATACGTTACAATAAAAGCCCGCCCATCGCACTACGAAACCGGCAGGCAACACGACACTATGGAACCACTGCATGCGTCATAAGGTTCACGTCAATCTTTTCAATCTTGTCACGACGATTGCCAAAACCGTTGATCTGGTCAATCCCATCCTTGCCGGCCACCACCTCCGCGTCGCCTTCATTGCCGGACGTATGGCTCAGATCGGAAACCTGGACCGGCAGATTGAACAGGATCTTGTCTTTGCAGCTGCCATGCATGATCTCGGGGCCATTACTGTTGCCGAACGCTTCAAGGCGCTGGAGTTTGAAGCAGTCAATCCCCATCGTCATGCCGAAGTCGGTTTCCAACTACTCCGTCGGTTTCAGCCGTTTGACCGTTTTGCCGAGATCATACGTTTCCATCACGTCCAGTGGGAACACGGCTCCGGAACTGTTTTCAACAATAAGAACGTCCCTTGGGAAAGCCATATTATCCACTTGGCAGACAGGGTCGACGTCCTGATCGATCGTGACCGACATATCCTTGGTCAACGCAAACGCATTCTCTCCGAGATCGAACAACATATTGGATCATGGTTCGAACCCCGCGCCGTTCGCTTGTTCAAGGAATTGTCGATGAAAGACGACTTCTGGTTCGATCTGCTCTCGCCCAACCTGGAAAACCAACTCAGGTCCCAGGTTCCGATCCAGATACAGGTAACCTGGGGCATCAACCACACCCTCGAGTTTGCCTGGCTCCTGGCACAGATCGTCGATTTTCGCTGCCGCTTCACCTCAACACACTCAAGTGGTGTCTCGGCTACGGCGGAGTATCTGGCTCGTCTCTACGGCTTTTCGGAGATGGAGTGTCAGAAGATGATGGCTGCAGGATTCCTGCATGACATCGGCAAACTTGCAGTCCCGGCAGAGATCCTGGAAAAGCCGGGAGCACTAAGTCAGGAAGAGCGCGACATTATCAAAATGCACTCCTACCACACTGCAAGAATCCTGGAACCTCTAGGTGGACTGGATGATGTGATTCAGTGGTGTGCCTTTCACCATGAACGACTGGATGGCAATGGCTACCCCTTTCGTGAAATCGGTGCCAACATTCCTCTGGGCGCACGCATTCTGTCGGTCGCTGATGTCTTTACCGCTCTGACGGAGGATCGCCCCTATCGAAAAGGGCTGACCAAAGAGAAGGTTCAGGAGATTCTTAAGGATATGGTGGAGCGCTTCTTTCTGGACGGTCGGGTACTGCAAACTTTGCTGGACAACTATGACGCCGTTGATGGTGTCCGCCGTTCAGCACAGGCCTATGCATTGGAGAAGTATCAGGAACTTGACATCATCTGAATGCTTAACTTTTGATTCAGATAGCTTGGGAGCGCTCTCAAACAGGGCCTGAAAACGCGGATTCGTTCTCATTGAGGATACGCTCTACTCCCCATTCGCTTTCTTTGCCTTCTGTTCCATATAGCGCTGCAGTGTTGCAATCTCTTCATCGATCTCTTCGATCTCCAGAAGCTTCTGTTGCCGCTTCTCTTCCAGCTTTCGAATCGATTTCTCCGGTTTGCGATGGATGATGCGCCAGACGACATCCAGCAACAGGAGTGTCTTCCAAACCCGCAACAAGAGACTGCGCAGCCGATACATCTTGCCCATCCGTGCCACTTTAGCCATCTGGAGTATGCGCAATCCTCTCAGAAAGGCAACAAAGGGCAGAAGTATAATCACCAGCTCCAGCCAGTGGGCCTTGATGTGTTCCAACTTACGATCAGCCACCCCATACATCACCAGAAACTCAATGGTGAATGCAAACCAGATTAGCGCCACCACCGCTTCTAACACCGCATGAAAGGCTGGATTGGCAAGCACGGCATCCTTCCACAACATCTCTGCCGCCAGCACGGGAAGAATCAGCAGAGCAAAGAACAGCATCGGCATGCTGAACGCCTCCTCCACCTCCTCCTTCAATGCTTGGCTTGAGACGACAAACCCATAACGCGGCAGCCAGACACTCTCCTGGCACGCCGCTGAGCGGCGGCTGATACGCAGGGGGGGAATCAACACTGGTATCCAGAAGCGTGCTGTTCTGGTACAGACTGGTGGATGACCGCGACACAGGAGAGAAAACAGAATCGCTTCCATCAAGAAAGGGATCCACAACACCCCATAGATCACCCCAAAAAGCTCCCATGTCATATGCTGGAGCCCCAATCTCTGAACATGCTGCAACATCACAGCGGTGACACCGACGAAGATCAGACTCCACAAAAAGATAAAGCCAGCCACCGCTTTTTCCCACACAAAAGCTCGATTCTGGCGACTCGGATTGTCAAATGTATCTGTCATAAGCTCTACTATTTATAAGCGTTATTAATGACTTGAAAGAAACAGATCCTGATATTTCCGAATCGTTAAGTTCAGATCGAACGTCTGTTCTACCCGTTTGCGGGCAGCCTCTCCATGGCGTTGGCTTTTCTCCCCATCCTGAACATAGGATACCAGTGCAGCAGCCAATCGTTCCGGATCGCCCGGAGGAACCAACTGACCAGTCTTGCCCGAGTGCACCAGATCCGGCACCCCCCCAACAGCGGTTGCCACAACAGGCAATCCACACGCCATCGCTTCCAAAACCGTCAACGGCGTGCCTTCCGCAAGAGAGGAGAGCACAAACAGGTGGCAACGACGCATCACCTCCGGCACATCATCACGTGCCCCGGCCAGTGTGATCTGTGCACAATTTGGGGACCGGTCGCGTCGCTCTTCCAATGCTGAACGCTCGGGCCCCTCACCCACAATGGTCAGGGAGACACACACTCTTCTCTCTTCAGGCAGCAGTGCCATCATACGGTCAAAACCTCGGATCAAACCGATCTGATCTTTAACCGCTGAGAGCCTGCCGACACTGACGATGGAGTACGCGTCCCTTGAGCCTCTTTCCAGGCCAGAAGAAACAGGTTGAAATCGATCAGGATCAACACCGTTGACGATAGGTTTTACGTGAGAACGATCAATCCCGACATCCTCAACAAGCCAGCGCTCCAGATCACGAGAAACCGGGATAAAACACTCCACCCAGGGACTCAACAGACGCCGGAACAATCGATATTTCCTATTGCTCCCATCCAGATCGTAGATATCCCGACCATGTTCCGCGTGCAGCCGTCTCGATACACCAGCCAACCATGCCGGAACAACCATCTCCAGAGTCGCGATATTGCACGTGTGTAGAATGTCGGGTTTGACACGTCTCAGTGTCGTGAACATACGCCACCAGACACCAAGATCCTTACCCTCACGCTTGTGAAGAGCAATCACCTCCACATCAGAATGCCGAAAGCTCTCCCTTCCCCGCTCATCTTCCGTCAGTGCGATCACCACATGAGCGAAACGTTCAGAAGGCAGATGGTCCACCAGAGAGACGAGAACATTCTCGAGCCCACCCATTCCGAAGCGATGCACCACATGGGCGATGGTCACCCTCCCATCGGCCCTTCTCACCGTTCACCAACTTCCTGGTCCATTGGCCGGGAACTCTCGTCTCCTTTGACCGCCAGCAGTGCCCGTTCCAGATTGATATCCCAACTATACCCCTTTTCGACGCAACGACGTCCGACGGCCCCAACTTGATCGACCAGTTCACGGTGAGTGGCACCATCTTCCAGAAGCGTGATTGCTTTCGCCGCCAACGCCACCGGTTGGTCGGTCACCCAGCGCTCCATTCCGGCACAGGAGCGAATTCCTTCCATCGCTTTGGGTGTTGCCAAAACAGGTTTGGCCATAGCCAACGCTTCAAGAACCTTATTCTGAACCCCCTGTGCAATTCTGAGGGGCGCCACCGCGGCAACGGCGTGCGCAACATAGGGCCGAACATCCTCGACGGCACCTGTCACGGTAATCCCATCACTCTTCTGCAACCGCTTCACCTCATCAGAAGGCTTACCGCCAACAATGACGAATCGTGCCTGGGGATTACGTTGCCGAATATGGGGAAAGACCTGCTCGGCAAACCAGACGACCGCTTCAACATTTGCCCAGTAGTCCATGGCG
>JADGBX010000026.1 GCA_015231265.1 Magnetococcales bacterium
AACCGCTTGTCTGGGTTGTGTTGATCAGTCTCGGGGTCAATCTCCTTATGGTGCTGTCAAGTTAACGTTGCGAGGTTAAGTCATAAAAGAATTCAACCATGAACGAGGCACCATCACTTTACCACGGTTTTCGGTTCCCCGGCGAGATCATCAGCCATGCTGTTTGTTTCACAACTATGATGGTGTAGTGGATCTTCATGATCTGTTTGCTCAAAGTGCAACCATAGCATCCTCATCCCCCACCGCTCCAATCTCCACCCGCTCTCCACGCGGCCGAACGGAGAGTACCCGTGCAAACTGGCTCCATGACTCACTGACCCCAAAGGCGAAAAAAGTTCGTTCTTCGCTGACGCCGATGGAGGATTCCATGTCCATGGTATCAGTCATGATCACCTGTCGATCCAATCCCCCAGGAATCACAGACCAAGGCCCATTCACACTCCCATCACGCCGACGCAGCGCTATCACATGCTCTGCGCCCTCCTTCCACACCAACGGCTCCGACAAGGTCAGAGTGTTTCCATCCCAACCGATCACCTCACCACCCTGACCCCAGGATGGCATATCATGGCTGATGGCAATGAGATCGCCGTAGGTGGGGATGAGTCCCTCCATCTCAGTCTGGAAGGTGATGATTCTGCGGTGGTAGCGGTTGGCAGTGGCCATGTAGAGACCTTCACGCTCGGCATGGGTGGCATCGGTACAGCCGAACAGCGTTACTTTGGCCGGTTTCTCGGACTGGCTTTCGGGAAGTGAGACGGTGATCTCATCCGGTTTCCAGGTTCGGTTGGAAAAGTAAGAGACGGTGACTGCATCGGCGGTCTCTTCGCTGGGCATCAGGTATTGGATGCGCAGGCTGTTCTTGACGATGTTGCGGGGACCGAACATGGCCACCGGCAGGGATTGGGATTCATCGCGGACCATGCGAACGATGCCGGTCTGGAGAAAGGGAACAGCCCGTCCGCATCGGAGAAGCTTGCCTAGCGCCTCCCAGACCGTGGTACCGCTGTCGAAGACGGCATCGAAGTGATCACCTCGGCTTTGCCAGGTTTGGTCCAAGGTGTGGAGAGCGGTGAGATCAATGCGATCATCGGTTAATTCGGCACCATAGTTGGCTTTCAGCAGATCGGCCACGGCCCAGGCGATGGAGCGGGTAGGGGAGGGAGTACTCCATCCGGCAGATGAATCCCACACCGGCAATCTCCTGGTCACCACACAGTTGATCATCCTGGAGGAACGTTGGGAGAGATTGTCGGTAGCACGCATGCGGATGGCCAACAGGGTTACATCACCGAAATCCGGAGAGCCCTGGAGATAGGCGCGCATGCTGCCCCAGCGCAGTTCATGGCCAACGCGGGAGTTCTCCTCCTTGGCATCGGTGCGTTGCAAACGGATTTCGTACCGACCCGGAGGCACGGAATAGCGGAAGCTGAGTCGGATCGGCGTGGTGGTGGCTGTGGAGTGGGTTTCGGATCCCAGTGAGATCCAATCACCGATGGCTGATCCATCGGCATCGATTTCACGGGCCTGAACAGTCCATTGCACTGACCGGGAATCCAACCCACCGCCGTCATTGGCGTAGTAGAGCCCCCGTGGCAGGACGACATCGATGCCGATGGATTCTGCGATGGTGTCGGCAGGATGAGCGGCAAAGGGACCAATCCAGTCGCCTCCGTCACTGGGAGAGAGTAACTCCTGGCCGGCGACTTCTGGTGCGACCACCACATCCGGATCAAACAGAGAGAGGGAGCCACCGGGAGGAACGATCTCATAGGTCACCTCATCGAAGGAGGTGATGGGGGTGTCCTCAATGCGCAACTGCTCGATATCGTACTCGCCTTGACCGATGCAGTGGAGTTGGAACAGATACTGATCGTTGTTGAGGTATTCGTGGTAGGGGATGGCGGCCAGATCGGGAAAGATAATGTGCCGACCGTAGATGACGGGGATGGGCTGGCCGAGGCGGGCTTCGTTGCCCTGGGCCTGGAGGGAGTAGGTGGGACTGGGAGCAGGAACGGCACCACCGACGCTGCCGTAGCTCATGGAGGGAACTGCGGGACTGGGAGCGGGAATCAGCGCATTGACAAGAGCCGTTCCGGCCATAGCGACTCCAACGGTGGCCAGAGAGGTTACCGCACCCCAACCGATCACCTCGGCCAGCATGGTGCCAATACCGGTACCGAAGCTCATACCTGCAATGGCAGGGGCAGCAACCATCACCGCCACCATCAGCACGGTACGCAGGGGATTCTTACCACCACCGCCGCCGCCACCTCCACCAGCAGGAAGGGCGACAAAGGCGACGAAGTCTCCCTCTTTGATGGTTGTGACCGGCCACTCCTCTCGAAGAAGCGCACGTCCGTTGTGAAGACAGAGGGTGGGCTGGGAGAACTCAGTGATCCCTTGGTGGTCCAACCATGTCCGAATCGACAGAGATGATTCCACGACAATCACCTCCCGCTTCATGGCGGGCTGAAAGGGATTGTTCACCATCACCACGGTACCGGCCATGGCTGTGCTCCTTCTGGTTATGCCGGTTGAAAGCGATAGAATCCTTCGACCTGCCAACCGTGCTGATTCAGGGAGGGGATAGACTGAAACACCACGCCGCTCTCCGGTACGCAGTGCAGAACACCGCTATTATCGACGCTCATCCAGATGCCGATGTGAATGGGGATGCGGGATTGACGCAGCAGAACGCAGTCGCCTTCCTGTGGGGATGTGACGCGCTGCCAGCGCTGTCGCTCTGGATGATCACGAAAGGCCCTGGCCAGGGCGGTGAGGTTGGAGCCGGAGATGGGGATTTCGGGGAGGGTGCGGTTGAACTGCTCTTTCTGGACCCAGCGGACGAAAGTCCAGCAGTTGAAGGCGTGGGGTCCCTGCCCATCCGGCAGATAGGGCAGACCGATGTACTGGGCACATGTATGCATGGGATGAGGGGGTAATGTGGGAAGGAGGAGATGACTACCGAGAAAGCCCCGGAAACCGCTTGGCGGTATAAACCTCAGACGGAAACGCTTTTTTTCCGATATTCAGCATCCTGGCCCGGCCGGTGATGCGAAAGATGGAGGCTTCCACCTCGGTCAGGATCAGCGTTAGTGGCGGATCCATCTGTGGTCCCTCCAGATCGTTGGAGAGATAGGGCCGGTAGGTAATTTCGATCTTCTCCTGACTGGTGACTGCAGCGTCCAGGTGTTTCACCAGCTCTCGGGAGACGTTGTCCAAAGTAACGGTAATCTCAGGTACCGGCACCGTATCCACCGGTGGCAGTTCCAGTTCGAAACCCATGGCGATGAAGGCAACCATCTCTCCAGAATCCATGGGGGCGGATGCTTCCAGTCGGGCAGTCAGATTTTGGTGATCCCGCACCACCCGAATAGCGGTGGCATTGCCGTCATCATCGACAAATGCAGGATGACGCAACTCCAGGGTGTGGTGAATGATTACATCACTGGGAGCGACGGCGTAGGCCTCGCGGATCGCCTCGGAGAGTGAAGGATCAGGCATGCCGCTTACCAGTGGGTTTGCGTGGTAGAACCATCTCTCTCTGGCTCTTGGCCTTGCCAACAGCACGCACCAGACGCTGATACTCCTGCACCTCTTGATCTCGCTCAGGCGAGATATCTGGATCACGCATACGCTCAACGGCACTGCGTGACATCAGGCTCTGTACCAATCGTCGGCGTCCTTCGGGAGTGCTGATCTTCTGTTGATCCGGCAGTGTTACCCTCATGGATACTCTCTTCAGTTGGCCAACAGGGAGTAGGATGCTCCGTGAATCATGAACCGTTTGGCATTGTTTGAGGCGAGTTTCAGACGACAGGTTTGATCGTCTGTTGTCGAAAAGGGCGTTGTTCCTGAATAGATGGAATGGGTGCCGTAGAGACCGTTGTCCACCAGAGTGATGGCATCCCATGTACTACCATCATCCAGTGAGCTATATGCGGTGAGATCGCTGTTGATGGAAAGGCTATCGATGGGTTCAACTATCACCGTTGTCTTGGCGGAGATCGGCTCACTGGAGCCTTCCAGAGGTTGAAAGATGAGGTTCAAATCGGCAGTTGCAGTGTCATGATTGATGCTGATCTCATCGACCATGGGTGTTTCGCTGACGTTTGTGCTCTGCAGTGAGATGCCCATATCGAGGGTCGTTTGATTGGGATTAAAGCCGTTGCTGGCATTCCACTCTGCCGTACTGATGGCAGACATTTGGGAACCTGTCATCCTGTTGTTGGCATGGTCCATCGCTGCTGAGAGAGCAGCATTGGCGTTGTTACTGGTAGTTGCGCTGAAGATCTGTGCTCCGGTGATGCCATTATCGGAGTGTTTCCATGTTCCAGCATCCTCATAGGCGACACAGCGCCACGCTGACCCCTCCCAGATCCAGAACGACGCACGACCATCAAAGGAGAGTGTATAGAAGGCGCCCATGTCGTTGAGCGTTTCAGAGATTGAACTGCTGTTGATCTGGCTCCAGTTGTCGCTTATCAGATGCGCTGTGTTGGTTGTCGTTGTGTAGTAGCTGTCGATAGGAACACGGGAGCTGTTGGTGACGCACTCAATGGAGAAGACACAATCAAATCCTGCGTTGAGAATACTCCAGATGGTTCCGTTATTGGAGCGGCAGTGAACGCCTGCGTGGTTACCGGTCTGATCCAGTGAGATATAGAGGTATTTCGAACTGCTGCCGTTGGCGTAGTAGAGCACGGCGACATAGTTTGTGTTGGCAACCAGCGTCGGTCTGTCAGAAGAGAAGGTGAAGGCAATAGTCTCAAAGGCTGTTGTCGAAATGGAGTCTGCATTGACAGCATCTGAGGTTGCTAACGGTGAGCCGGTGGGAAGCCCTGACGTGGTACCATAGGATCCGGTATGGGCATAGATCTGGGCAACGATAGGTCCATCCGTTGAACCATCCTGCCGTTTCAGATGGAAGGTTACCCGTTCCAGATCACCACCTGCGCCGCTCTGGAATGATTGGCCATGCCATCTGTAGTTGCTGTTTCCCAAAGCGACAGAGGTATCGGCATTGAGGGGATCATGGGCATCGAGCACCATTGAACTGCTGTGATAGGTAAACCCCATGGGCACGAAACCACCACTGTCCTCAGTGAAGCTGATATCGGATCCCGATGCATTGCCACCGAAAAAAGCCCGTTCGATGGTGACTGTTCTAGGTCCCACACTGCCCCAAGCACCATAGGCACCGATCAAGAAGGTTCCAGAGGACGAGACGGTATAGGGAGTGCTCAGGGTGAAGCTCTGCACACCTCCACCACCATGGGTAACATCCTCTGAGTAGAGAATGGTGTACTGACCGTTGCCGGTTTGTTGAGCGATTTTCAGAGTGATGGTCTGGGCCACATTGGAGTCGATCACTATCCGGGTGACCGTTGCACTGGGAGGAATAGGCGTTGACCGATGCAGATAGGTCCAAGTTCCCAGATTGCCATCGCTCTGTTTCGCCGGTGGCTCTTCTGTTGTGATCGAAGGAGCATCTCCAGTTGAAGTGAGTTGCAGTGATCCGGTTTCGACCTGTGAACCATGTACCCACTCCACGTCATAGCTGCCAGTGGGTACTATCCCGATGAATGAGACAGCATCACTGCTGCTACCATCACCACTGATCTCATCGATGATGAAGGTCGTAGAATCACCGATGAGCTTGAAGTGACATCCGACACGAATAGCCGGAGCAGAGCCACCACTGCCCAGAGTGACAGCTTGGGAACCGGCATCGACGAAATGCCCGGAGCTGTTGGCTGTATCGACGCTGAAGGTAACGGCACTCTGTTTGACATCTTCATGGATGTAGGTGGCATCGTTGTCGAAGGAGATGGTGTGATTGACACCAGTAGCAGCTGGCAACGGCTCAATGGTTCCCGTGATGATGTCGTGGCTGTATCCAGACGATGCAGCGGTGTCGATTCCGTTCAGAGAGGTGAAGACATCGTACCAGGAGTCGAGAAACACCTGCCGATCCTCATCGGTGAGCAGTAGCATGGTCAGATACATTATTGCCATCTGTTTGGAGAGGTCAGTGCTGGAAGCGACGTTGCTCAGGAGATTGGCCACACTGATTGTTGCATCCGTACCGGTTGAGGCATCTCTTACAGGTAGGAGATCAGAACCCTCTACGGTGGAGAGTGTATCCATCTGGGCAAAGTCGATGGGACCAGCCGGTCCTCTTTCCCCTTGGGGTCCTGCTGGACCCTCCGGACCGGGAAGAGAGTCGAGCAGCACCGACCAGTCATCATAGGTGCCACTACCTGCAGTGTCTGAGATATCCACTGCAAGCGCACCTGTCTCGCTATCATAGGCGGTGACGATACCTTGCAAACGGTTGCTGACATCAACTGCCGAGATGACAGAGAGACGATGACCAGTTCGAAATGCCAAACCCGGAGCAACCACCAGATCCTGCAGACCAGTACCGATTGTCAAAGAGGTGGTTGTATGGGCAACCAGACCAGCATTGAGAGAAGAAACCGTTGCTGCTGCATCAGCACTGGCTGACTCGGCTGCGCTCTGTGCCTCTTCTGCTGCTGTCTGGGCCGATTCTGATGCACTTTGTGCTGCTTGGGCCTGGATTACTGATCCTGAGAGGGTGTTCTCCATCTCGGTGATCACCTTGGCCACACTCTTCACGGTTCCACTGTTTGTGGTTACTGTGGTTTGATCATCACCGTGCACAACAGTGTGCAGCAAGGACGCATCGGTCTGCACCTGAGCGACAGAGTCATTGAGTGTTTGCTGGATGGTCATGGCTATTGATTCCGATTACCAGGGCGTGGTCAACGGCAGAGTGTTGTGGATCAGCGAGTGAAAACCGGAGAAAGCGGCAACCAACCCGTCTGGATCTTCCGACAGTAGAATGGAGAGGGTCTGCTCATCCAATGTAGGACGCTCCCGAATCTCCAGCTCTGAGGTCACTTCCCACCGAGCACCCCTAAACACGGGCCTTGCAGAGAACTGGCGAGTAAAGCGTGCTTCATGGGCCACCATTCCCAGACCACCGGCCAGAGTAATAGTGAACCAGGAGCCACCCTCCTTGGCCTGATGGGTGTACCACGCTTCGAACAGGGCGAACTGATAGGGAGAAAAGAGCCAGCGAACAGTGATGCGAGAAGGAACCTGAGAGAATCGGCGTCTCTGTCGAGCAGGGCCCGCCTCCATCTCGGTGCGCAGGATCGCCTCACCGGGCTGGATGCCGCATCCCTCCACCGTTGGCTGAGGCAGAGTGTCAGGCCAGAAGACGCTGCTCACCGATAGGCACCTGCTGCCGGACTCAGTCCATAGCGGCGTTCCAGTGTTGGCGACAGCCCCTCACCACGACCGATGTTCCTGGCAATAGTACGCTCCATTCGCTCCACCATGATCTCCAGATTGAAACCACCCTGACCATCACGGGAGAGATCGGCACGGGCTTCAACACCAGGAACATGATTGTGGATGTTGACCGCCATACGCAGTTCAGGCTGGCGATTCATCTCGGTACCCAACATCCGCATCTGCCCGGGGGTCAGTACTGCTTCCCCCTGTTGAGCAATGATGGGGACCTCTCCGGGCACCAATCCACCACCGTGGAATCGGGGAGCTTGTGAGAAGATGGCCGTGGCATCGGTAGAAGCAACTGTCCGACTGGGCAATGCATCCCGTCCAACAACGCCACCTTCATGGGCCACCAGGAACGATCCCAGTGTACTACCGAGACTGCTGCCGACACTGGACATGACCCCATCGAACATACCACCCAATGGTTTGATTACCGCCATGCGATAGGCGGCTCGTAATGCCTCATCTACCAGGGAGTTGAACAGCCCCCGGCCTTCAATCTTGCCGGTGGTGGCCCACTGGACGAAGGCATCTTCACTGGCATGTAGGGCTCGAGTCATCGCCTGCTGGAAGGAACGGGCGGCATTGCCCGATTCAGAGACATAGTCCCGCAGGGCCCGCCGCACCCCATCCGACCACTCACGGCTGGATTCCAGGGCTTTGCGATTGGCATCCTGCATGGCACGGGCACGGGCACGGGCACGGGCACGGGCATGGGTCTTCTGATCGATGGCGCCGGCTTTCAGCAACGCATTCAATTCCCGGACAGTATCGGCCCGTTCTTGATCGGCGCTGCGCAGGGAACGACTGAGGGCAACACCACGGTTCATCAGCCGCTGTCTCTCCTGCTCTGCTTTTGTGGCATCAAACAGAGCCCCGGCCAGCCGTTCCGCCTCCTGCTGCTGGGACTCTGATGCGTGTGGAGAGAAGCGTTCAACAGTTCCCGAGACGAATCGTTCCCGATCTCCAGTGGCCAGGGCGGCATGTTCCTTCTGTAGCTGACGGATCACCTCCAGATCCTGTTGGCGTGCTGTAATCTGCTCCTTGTCTGCCTGGGCTGAGACCTTGCTCACTTGCTGATGATCGTAAAGCCGACCGGTCAGATCCCGAATTGCAGCATCTTGATCACGAATACCCTGGGCATGGGCTTTGGTAAGGGCCTGTTGAATCGCAAGTTCACGTCTATTGAACTGCAGCAGACGCACCTGCTCTCGCAGGGATCGCGTCAGCTTCTCACCATCGGTAATGGGACGAACGTTATTGGTATCGGCACCAGACGGAGGTTTCTGCTTACCCGCCTTCTCCAACCGGTTGATGTTTTCGGTCTGGAGCTTCTTCAGTTGGGCAGTGAGTTGATCGTACGCCTTCTGCAGCCTCTGCTGTTCGGCCTGTCTCTTCTGACGGAGCTTCTTCTGCAACCGAAACGGAATATTGCGATCGCTGTACTGAACGATTCCACGTTGGTGCCGTTTCAACTGCTCGGCTATGGCCAAGCGGCGTTTGAACAGTGCCTCAAACTGGGCACGACCATTGCCAGCAGCACCGGAGGACGAGACGGTGTCCAGCAGCGATGCCGCCCGTTCCATCCCTTTGGCCAGGGTGCCGGTGAGTCCTACTGCTTTATCCAGTTTGCCGAGAAAGGCAGAAAAGCTGTTGTCCAAAGATGTAGATGCACGGGCGATACTGATGGGAATGTTGGCGAACTCCCGGTTGATCTCTGGCGCCTGTTTGACCAGGGCTTTAAACACATCACGGGAGAGTACCTTGCCCTCCAAAACCATCTTGCGCAGCTGACCAACCGAAATCCCCATTCCCTTGGCAATTCTGACCGCCACCTCTGGGATGTTCTCCAGCAGACTGTTGAACTCTTCAGCCCGGAAAATGCCGGCAGAAAGCCCCTGTGAGAACTGCAGCAAGCCATTCTTCATGCCCTCGGTGGTGGCACCGCCGATGACGCCCAGTTTCTGCACCGTCTCGGTCAGCACCAGCATCTGATCGTTGGAGGTTTTCAGCTCAGGAGCGGACCGGGCCAAGGACTGAAACACCGAGACCGTCGATTCCAGAGCGGTGCCGGTCTGGTTAGAGATCTCAAACAGTCTCCGGGAGACCTTGGCGTAATCTCCTGTCTCTTTGGTGGCGGTGCGGATTCGGGTCTGGAGAACGGAATAGGCATCAGCTTGCATCACCAGTTGTCCGGCCAGATCCAGGGAGAGATAGCTTCCGGCTGCCTCATTCATCGCCCGAAATCCGGAGGCCAGACGCCGTTCCAGAGACCCCAACTCCTTGGAAGCCTGACGAGAGGCGTGCTCGATGCGCTTCAGGGAGCGGTCGCCGGTGCGACCCACATCGTCCAGAGTGGCGACGACGTGCTTGCCGCCTTCCACAGCGAGTCGGACGGAGTAGGTGTGGCGACGGTTAGACATTCAGTATCCAAGGATGGAATAAGGTGTGCCCATATGATATCATATATGATATGAAAGTCGTTCTGGATACCAATGTGATCGTGGCAGGGCTGCGTTCCCGGCAGGGAGCGTCATTTCACATCCTGCATTGGCTTGGACAGAGACGTTTCACACCGCTTCTTTCCGTGCCCCTTTTTCTTGAATATGAAGCGGTTCTGAAACGTCCCGATCTGGTTCCCGGTCTGAACCAGGAGAGTATCGACATCTTTCTGAACGTGGTCGCCTCGGTATCAGACCACGTCAAGCTCTACTATCTGTGGCGTCCTGCCTTGGCTGATCCGGCAGATGATATGATTCTAGAGCTGGCCATAGCAGGAAATGCTGATGCAATCGTGACCTTCAACCGTCGTGACTTCATGGAAGCAACCAGACGTTTTGGTGTAAACGTTATGTTCCCAAATGAGTTTCTTGCCACTCTTCAGGAGAAACAGCCATGAGCCAATACCCTCTCAGACTGCCTGATTCACTGATGGCCGCAGCGCGCAAAGCGGCCAAGGATGACAACACCTCAATGAATCAACTATTCGTTTCCGCAATCGCTGAGAAGTTGTCGGCTTTGCAAACGGAGGATCTGTTGGCAGAACGGGCAAAACAGGCCGATATCGAAGCGTTCAACCGCGTGCTTGATCAGGTACCCGATGTTCCACCCGGGTTGGAAGAGGATCGGATCACTCCTTGATTTGCATCGCCTCCACCACACCCACTCCTGCTGCCTGCAACAGCTCCAAGATCAGCGCAACGTCATAGCCCCTGTGCTCTGCCACAGCGAGAGCCGTTTCCATCCCGATGCCGATTACATGACCGGAAGGGGACAAGCGAAAAGATCCCTGGCAGGTCATCAGCACCTCCCAAGCCTGGAACTCCTGCTCGGTTTGAAACCTATGTTCACGGTAGGGACACTGACGTCCCTCTACGCCTCTACCTCCAGATGCACATATCGACCCCTGTCGTCGGCATCCGTCGCAGTAGTCTGGCCCTCCACCGGGTTGGAAGTGCCAGCGGCAGAGGGCCCTGATCCGTTTTTTGCAGCGTTGAGCAGAACCTGTTGCAGAGTGAAGGTCTCGAAGAAGCGCTCGCCCACCGGATAGAGATCCATCAGGGCGGAGATAGTGTCCCGATCGGGCAGTGCAACTTCGTCATCCTCACCGACTACACCGTTCCAATGGGTGATGTGGTGGGCGGCCAATTCCTTGATCAACAGGGATTGGAAAACGCCATCCCGTTCGGCATCATGGTCCAACGATGGCAGAGAAGGATCGGGATCAAGACCGGCCTCCTTGCGTTCACGAACGTCCTGTTCCAGCTTCTCAAGACGGTGACGCGCTCTTGCCTGACAGAGTGCCATGGAGGAGGATGTCAGAGGTTCAACGGTGACAGTAACGTCAAAGGGAAGATGGATCTCATAGGGATCTCTCTTCCTCTGCAGAGAAACCATTTATATTCCTCGTCTATTCAACACAATGGGAGAATGCCAAATGCGTAAGAACGATCTTATCAAAGCTGCTGCCAAGACAGCTGGTCTCACCCAAGAACAGGGATCAGCCATGTTGGATGCCGTGCTTCAAGAGATCGGTAGTGCATTGGAGAAGGGGGAGAAGGTGGAACTGTTCGGATTTGGTTCCTTCAGCATCTCTGAACGGGCGGCACGCACTGGTCGGAATCCCCAGACCGGCAAATCGATGAAGATCCCCGCATCGAAGGGTGTGCGTTTCAAAGTCTCAAAAGGCCTGAAAGATCGCGTCAACACGTAGGATCGAATCAGGTGTAGTCGGTCCCATCCAGATCGTTGGTCAGTTCCACGGTCAGCATACGACCGACTGCACTGTTCCGAGCACCCTGAAAATCGAAACTGGCCTGAATACCGCCTGGCCCCTCCACTGCCAGTTTTGGTTTTGGCAGATAGACTTCGTGGGCGATGAATCGGACCTGGGCATTGGTGTCGATGGTGTAACCGAAGGTGAGATCCACCGGAGTACCGCCGGCCGCAGCATCGATCAGGTCGGTGTCCGAAAAACGGACATCGATTCTGCCGGTGAGCGAGGCGACGGTGGGATCGGCACCATCGATCAATCCATCATCTCGAATGGTTTCGATCTTCTCCAAGTTATTGGAGTAGGTAAACGAGCCGCCGGTGAGATTGCCAACAGAACTGCCACCTTGTGTGATAGAGCCCTGAAACTGGCTGATGCGGTTGAAGCTCAGCTTGGAAGGGGTTCCGCCTTGGCTGGTGATGTTACGGGTTTCACCCTGGGCGATGAGCCCCAGAGTAGCTGCTGCAGCGCCACTACGCTGAAACTCCAGGGCGATGCTGTTGACCTTGATCCCACTGTGCATGAAGAAGGCGGGCACCTGATCCATGCCAACCTCAATGCTGTAGCTGGGAATGTCGGCAGCCCCAGATGCGAAAGTGTGCAAATAGGGTCCGGTACCAGTGGTGACAGGATCTCCCAACAGCCCGGTCAGCCAGAGCCCCAGATAGCGCAGATCCATGGGCACAGTGATATCACCCTCATCGTTGATCACATCCAGCAACGGCGCAAGCGGATCACGGCCCTGTCCCAACACCGGATCATCGATCAAACCCTGCTCACTGCCCAAGGAGCAGCGGTTGAAGGGCATCTGGATGAAGTCGGTGGTGGGTGTGGTGCCATAGGTGGTTTCGCGTTTCAGGAGTAGATGTGCATTGGATCCGTAGGCACGTGCCACGTATAATCTCCAATCTTGTCAGTGTTGGAAGAGAAGAGGGAAAGAGGGTTCTGTTCTTAAATCTCACACCCATATTCGACCATAATCATCACCCTACCGCTCTTGATCGCCGCGCCTCCTTCAACCAGTTGCAGATCGCTCTCCGGCAGACCAAACACCATGCCTGTCACCAGACCACCCAAAGTCCGATCCCCTTTCAGCACAGAGAAGATCCAACCAACAAGCGCAGAGAACCTCTGATCACGCTCTGCACCATCGGCATGCTGAACATGAATCTCTACTGGAATAGCGTGGCGGTAGTAGTGGTGATCATCAAATCCCCCCAGTGTCCAATCCGGTTCGCCAGAATCTCCATCTCTGAGAATCACCAGCCCACCATCAGGGATGAGACTGGGGACGGAAAGATTACGGGCGACAGCGACAGTGGATCCATCGGCGGGCTCATAGGGTGTTCCCTGGAGCCGGGTTAACAAGGCCAGAAGAATCTGTTCCGTCTTATCCACTGCGGACTCTCCTGTCGATCAGTTCTGGCAACCGTCGGGTCCATTTCTCCGTAGCTCTGGCCACATCCAGCTTCTTGGGCAAGGTCGCATGAGGAACCAGCAGAAACATCACCACACTGGTCATGCCGCTCTTCATCCGACCCGTTTTGGTCATTGGACCTCCCTTGGCTCTCCGTCCCACACGGCCAGTACGGGTGATGCGGACGTTTTCCACCACCAGGAGAGAGGGGCCTTTGCGGCGATAGATGAATCGCAGTGGTCCGAACCGATGCTCTGGAAAGTTGGAGGGGTTGATCTTCTTGCCGTTGGTACCGCGCTTGGGTGCATTGACCGTAGGAATAGCCAGCCAGAAACCATCCCGGCTCTTGATCACCTCACCCCGATCAAAGGCGCGCATGATATGAGGCGCTTTGCTGTAGACCAGGGTGGCTGCGTTGTGATGGTCGTTGTTGAAATCACGCTGCCGCCAGGTGTTGGAGAGTCGGACACCCAGTCCTGCAGAGACCACCTGCTGACGCAACTCCTTTTTCAGTCCAAGACCGGCATCATGGATACCCTGAACCACGGATCGTTCCAGGTTCCGTCGTTCCTGTTGCAGCCCCTTCAGCAGGGATCCGGTGATTGATGCCTGAATCTTCACGCCACCACCGTTTCCACTGTCCAAACCAATCGTGCCGAATCACGCACCGGTTCGCCCTGGATGCGGTGATTGGTTCCATCGATGATCAATCGGTCGCCGGCTCGGGGATTGGCAATCTCCGAGGCACGGATCTCAAACATGTGGGTCTCTGAGTGAATTCTGGTATCACCCAGGGAAACAATGGTGTCGGGCTGTTTGCTCAGAACCGTGATCTCCACCGGATCACCAGCTTGTGGTATGAAGGTGGCAGGTACGCCGAACTGCTGAAAGACTGCATCCAGAGGCAGAGTGAAGAGGCTGTGCATTACATGGATTCCAATTCGGTGGTCTCCTTGCCGGATCCATCGAGCATCGCTTTAATGTCTTCACACCATCACACTGAAATGGATGCAGCCAACCATGCACGATCAGACATCAGAAGAGAATCCCGCAGCAGCAGCCCGGGCCATGATCGAGATCGTCAACAACCAGCTGCGGGACAACGATCCGTTTGAAGTGAAGGAGACCTATGATCGTCTCTGTGGCAGCGGTTATTCAGACAATGAAGCACGCACGCTGATAGCACGAGCCCTGGCCAGTGAGATGTTTATGGTCCTGAAACACCAAGAGCCGTTTGATCTCAACCGCTATGCAGCGATGCTGCGGCAGTTGCCGCGAGTTACTGGATGAACGCCCCGTTCAGCCGCACCCGTACCAGTGACACCGTGCCATCCGCCGCCTGAACCGCTACCCCCACCAGAGTGTTGTCGGTGGACGTAAGAGTGAGTTGGCCATTGGCGTCATCCCAGTAGAGCAGATCCCCTACCGCCACTACATCCGCCGTCAGTTTGGGTAGGTCCACCACGCCTGTGGTACAGATCTCCACGGGATCGTTCTCAGCGGCATCCTTGACAGCCACCCCAAAAAGGCTGCCTATCAACACACCCTCACCACTGACCAGCCCACCCGTAGGTGCTGTCGCAGTGATTGTATTGCCTGACTGAATCCAACTCTTCATCGTTCATTTCCTCTGTGTTCATATATAGTTGGCTGACTGTTAGAACGAATGTTAGAATATGGTCAAAGGAGACGATCCATGACCACGCTTAGATTGACATCCATCGGCAACTCCACCGGTGTGGTATTGCCCAAAGAGCTTCTGGCCAAACTTCGCGTTGAAAAAGGCGATACACTCTATGTTGTTGAGACGCCAGATGGCATCCAACTGACGCCGTATGATCCTGAATTCGCCAAACAAATGGAGTTGGCCGAAGAGCTCATGCGTGACGAACGAGATGTTTTGCGCAAGTTGGCCAAATAGCCCATGTCCGAGCCCATATGGATCCGAAAGGATGTCGTCATTGCCATCCACCTCCGTCAACTGAGCGAACATGGTGGTGGTGCGGGGATTCGTGATGAATCCCTCCTGGACTCTGCCTTGGCCCGCCCGCAGAACCGCCATGTTTACGGCGATCCTTCTCCATCATTGGCGGCGTTGGCGGCGAGTTATGCGTTCGGAATTGCCCGAAACCATCCCTTCGTGGATGGCAACAAGCGCACGGCCTTCGTGACCTGCCTGCTCTTTCTGCGGTTGAATGGGAAATCGGTTGTTGCTGATCCGGAAGAGAAATACAGGATCTTCCTGCAGTTGGCTGAGGGCTCCCTGGATGAGGAAGCCCTCATGCACTGGATCAGCGACCATCTGCGAGATCCTTGATCGTCATCACGCACCCGGATTACGCCAGAACCCACGCCAGTCGATCGCCTTGGCCCCGAAGTCCAACCGCGCTTTGATTTCCACCCCATCCACATCAAAGCCGTTGCGGGTCTCGATGTGGACGCCGCTGTTGCCCTCCAGATAGGCGTACTCGATGGTGTCGATCTGACCGGGATGAGCGATGAGATACCAAGCGGTTTCGCTGCTGGTATCGAGACGCGGTTCGGCAATCACCGACAGGGTGCGCAAGGAGTTGGGCACCACATCGGCACTCTTGGCCGGAACAAGGTTCTGGGCCAGAAGCTGCTCGGCGGTCACCTCCAGCGCTGCAGGGATTACCAGGAAGTGGGGCCGGATGTTGAGGATGGTTTTGCCATCGAGCCCGGTCTGCTTCGACATACTGCCACGTCCTTTACCCAGGGAGGTGACGGAGAGTACAGTACCGGAGCTCGCAAGATTCTTGTGGGTGTTGTGGAACAGGGCGGTGTTGTCACCCATCTTCGGATTGCTGGTGAAGATCGACCAGATCACATCCGATTCCAGATTAGCAGCTGCCACACCGAATAGTTGCGGGATGCGGGTGAAGGCATCCAGATCGTCGTTGATCAGCACCTGCCGTGTAATGGAGATCACCTTGCCATAGGTCTCCACCCGGTAGGTCTCTTCCGCCTCACCGACGGTACCCCGGGTGAACTCCCCACCTTCGTTTACCTTCTCCAACGACGGTGCCTCACCCAGCTGCACTCGGTGCATGGTTTTGAAATCGCTGGCTGACACCTGGCGGCAGAAGGGACGAAAGGTCTGGGGAAATGCTTCATACGCCTGCCGCAACGACTTGTTGGCGATCCCGGCCAGGATCAGGGCGAAGTCGGAGGTGCTGTGCAGTGCTCGGGTGGCCAGTTCATCGCGGTTCCAGCCACGGGTACGGGTACCTTCCTCCTCGAGAAAGGTGCGGGCCATTTCGAGCAGGGTCATGCCGCGCCAATCCCGACCAGCATCGGAGAGGGTATTGGCACCCGGATCGAATCGGTGCAAGAGTGCGTTCTCGACGGCGGATCGACGAGTCGTGCGCTCATCCTGACCGGTCATCACCACCTGATTGCGAATCTGCATCTGACCATCTCGTTTGGCCGCTTCATCGATCAAGCGGATGCGTGCCTGATCCAGGTCGATCCCATCACGCACCAGTTCATCAGCAACGGACCGTTCCAGGCCCAGCTTGGACTGGGCATCAAAGATCGCAGCGATGCGCTGACGTTCCGAATCGATGGCCTGTCGGGCCACCTGTTCCACCTCCAGGGACGCTTCGGCAGAATCGTCCGACGAAATTCGTCGATCGGGGGATTGATCAGGAGTGGGCGGTTCATCATGACCATCACCATCATCATCACGTTCCACCGTTCGTGTTTCCACCACTGGATCCTGCATCTGTTCGTCGTCGTCCATATCCTCGTTTCCTCGTTGAATCAGCAGACAGGCTGATGGGGTCTCTGTTGAAGGTCCAGATCGGAAGCCAGCACCGGGATCGGCACCCACCGGCACAGCGGAGAGTTCCATGGGCTGCCAGTCCACCGCTCGCCAGACCGGAATCTCTCCCTCGGATTCAGTAATTTCATAGGCACGAACCGAATAGCCCGCCGAGACATTGCGCAGGATACCGTTGCGTACATCGGCCCAGATGGGATCGACCTCTTCTCGCTCCGAAAACCGAACCAGAGCACGGCCTTCGCCATTGTCGACCCAGGCCCGCTCCACTACGCCAAGCACATCGCCCAGATTCCACGCCTTGTGGGAATCAAGAAGTGGGGCTCCACCATTAAGACGGGAGAGATCCACATGCTCCGTTTCCAGGGAGAGCCGCTCCTCATAGGGTTTGCCAGTGCGGTAATCCCGCCGTCGAACCGGTGATCCCCGAGACCAGACCAGTTCCACGGTCCGTTTCTCTTCATCCACCGTGTCGGGAACGAACGACGCCGACCGGATCTGCATGGGCATCTCAATCGTCTGCTTGGGCACTGCTTTTCTCCATCATTGGTTTGGCCTGGCCATTACGGGTGGAACGACGCGCATCGGTGTCGAGAGTGATGCCAAAGGAATCCAATTCAGCGAAGGTGTCAGAGATCTCCTGCAACACCCGATTCGGATAGTACCCCTGACGTGCGATCGCCTCTTTCAACGGCATGAACCCAGCCCGTACTGCCAGCATCTCGGCCTGGACATCTTTCATGGGATCTACCGCCTCGAAACGGGGTGGTGTCCATTCGGCACTGATCTCACCATTCCCCAGTAATCCAGACGCCTGGGCCGTGGCCACGAAGCGCTGCCACACCGGGCGGCAGAGCATGGGAATCAGTATCTGTCGTTGCAGGGCGTCGATACGGCGGCGGAATTCCAGCAGACCGGCCCGAATGCTCGAGTAGTTGACCTGAGAGAGGTCGCCGGTCAGAAGCTCGTAGGTGAGGCCAACAGCGGCCGCGACGGCGTGCAACTGCACCCGCATGTACTCGCTGTAACCGGCAGTTGATGATGGCTGTCCGAAGCGCACATCCTTTCCGGCAGGCAGATACTCCACCATGCCGGGCTCGAAGGATTCGATACGGCGACCTGAAGCGTCCCGGGCATCGCCAAGTGTCTCGGCATCATCGGCATTGAGCACGAAGGCGACAAAACAGGCCTCGATCTTCTTTCGGACCAGCTCCGCCTCATCGTATTCATCCAGATCCCGCAGCTTCAGAATGGCCGGGGCAAACCAGGTCACGCCCCGGATCTGACCGGGACGCAGCCGGTCGAAGATGTGCAACACCTGTTCGGCAGGAACACGCACGCTTTGGGCAACTGCGGACGAAAGGGATCCGGCCGCTCCTGGGTGACGTGGGAAGAGCCAATAGGCGACGCGCTGACCGGAGGCGTCGAATTCAATCCCTTGTTGGATGAAGCTACCGGTAGGCAGATCCCGGTCGCGGCTACTGTCCAGATGATCCGGTTCCAGAACTTGGAGGGTCAAAGGGACGGAATTCGTCCCGATCTTCTCTTGGTTCTGTACGGGTTGGTGCTTGATCCTCACCAGACACTCGCCGCTCTCCACCATGGTGCTGGTAACCAGGCTCTGGAGACCGTGGAAATCGGTCAGGCCATCGGCATCACAGGTATGAGTGAATCGTTCCCACAGGGCATCGGTCTGCTTAGCCAGAGCATCATCATCCGCCCGTGCTCGGGGAATGATGCCACTGCCCACCAGATTGCTGGCCAGTGCCGACACCGCTTTGGCGGCATAGGCGTTGTTGCGGACAAGATCCCGTGCCCGATCCCGCAACCGCGTGCTGGCCGTCATGATTTCGGCGTTAGCATCGCTACCGGCAGTGATCCAACCGTCGGTGCGACGCCCGGTCTTGGCCCCTTCGTAGCTGCGCTGCAGCACACCCATGGCTGCCCGGGCCCGAACACGCCGATACCCCGCTTGCGGTGAGACGTAGCCCACCAGACGGTCCAGCCAGTTGCTCAACGAAATCTATCCTTTGGAGAATGAAGCGAAGCTGCGGCGGGGCGCGGTCTGACCGCTGGAGGCCGCGATCTCCTGCTCAATCACACGAATGCGGCGAAGAAGAACATCGGCATCGTCATACTGCACCGACTTGCCTTCGTAGGAGACGCGCAGCACTCCGGAGGCGTAGGCTTTCTTCAGCGCATCCAGTTCAGTCTGAGTCCAGGCCATCTACCGCTCCAACCAACGTTTCGTCCGACGCCCACGTAACCATGTGCCTGTTTCGGTGGGTGAGGCATGTTCATCTGCCTGTTCGGAATTAGCTCTCTTCTCTTTCACAGTCTGAATCTGGAGAGGTTCTTCCAACCGCTTCCACTGCCGCTCCGAGAACCGGTCGATGCCGTAGATGGAGGCAGCCGCCCGGGCATAGACCCGACAGTCCAAGGCTTCATTACGTCGACCGGCTTCGTTCTCCCAATAGGATCTGGGATAGTCTTTGACGATCCGGCTGATCAGTCGCTCGGCGGTGATCTGCTGGAAGAATGCTTCCCGGTACTGAGGGAAGTGACAGTAGCCCGGGGGATAGGTTTCACCAGCTTCCATCGCCTCATCGGTGGGACGATCCAGTTTCAACCTACGTTAGAGCTCTCCTTTGGCCACTGGAGTACCGATGGACCACACCTTGAGTCCGCGTCGCTTGGATCCGGCATCGGCTTTGGAGACTGAAAGCAGCAGCGCCGTGTCGCGATCACGGCCCTTCACTGCCACCACGCTACGGGGTTGTCTGGCCAGTGCACCTGCCGGCCCCCATGTGGCTTGCGGATGCTTGCGCACCCAGGCGTAGACATCTTGGGTAGCGTAACCGGAGTCAACACACATCACCCGGATCGGCAACCGCTGGCCGGAGGGGTGTTTCCACTCCCTGGCCAGAATCCGATCCAAGTGGTCCCATACTTCAGGCCGAGCAGTATCACCGTCGAGGACATGATAATCCACCGACCAGGACTCCTTCTCCCGGCCCCAGGCGACGATCTCACACTCCAGCCGATCCTTCTGTACATCGACTCCAGCCGTCAGAAACAGACCGCCCACTGGGATGGTGCCGATACGATAGGTCTCGCGGCGATCGTAGAGCCTCTGCCAATCAGGCGCTTCGTGCTCCTCTTCGAAGGGCTCTCCCAACACGGTGTTGACAAACCCCTTCATCAGATCCGGAATGCGCTTCGCCTGCTCATAGGTGGCCACTGCATCGGACCAAGAGAACCAGCCCACCGGCGAATAGAGGGAGTTGAGATGAAACCCCGCGGTCTTACGATCCCCCTGTGCTGTTGGAATCCACCGTCCATTCTCCAGCATCCGGGTCTTGTGATGCTCTGAGATTTCGCCCTGGCAGTGGCTGCAGATAAGCACCACTTGATCCGGTTTTCCCTCCGGCCAGGATAGGTTGCCGAACTCCATGGTCTGATATTCACCACAGTGAGGACACGGAACATGATATTTACGCTGATCGCTCTGCTCGTATTCCCGTTCGATGCGGGAGAGTCCCTTCCTGTTGGGTGTCGAAACCAGAAAGATCTTGCGCCGCTGAAAGGTGGCCGACCGTCGCTCCGCCAATAGGATGGGGTCGCCTTCGCCCTCCACATCACCAGGATAGCCATCTACCTCATCCAGAAACAGATAGCGGGCTGGCATGGAACGCAGTCCCACCGCACTGTTGGCGCCGGTGAGGATCAGGACGCCATTGGGAAACTCTTTGGAGAGCACCGTGTTGCCGCTGTCCCGACTGCGGCGGTTCTTGACCAACGCCTTCAGCGCCGGGCTCTCTTCGATCAGGGGATCGATGCGCTGCTTGGAGTTTCGCTTCGCCAGTTCCACTGTTGGGGATACGGCGAGGATCGGTCCTGGTGCATGATGGATGATGTATCCGATCATGCAGTTGCCCGCCTCGGTGCCGCCGACCTGTGCCCCTTTCATGAACACGATGCGCTGCACCGGCGAGTGCGGCGACAGGCTGTTCATGATCTCTTTGAGATAGGGCGTACGGGCCGTTCGCCACTGGCCTGGTTCAGATGATGCCCTTTGAGACAGTACCCTGTGCTCATCCGCCCACTCTGAAACGGTCAGCAGCGGATCGGGCGCCATACTGCGGCGCCAAGCCCGTTCAATATCGTAGGCGCCGTCATACATTCCTGCTCACCATTGACATATCATACGGATCGTGGCCAATTATCTGCGTGTTTTCAAGCAACAAGGAGATGATGAATGGGTACGACCAAAGCGGATATCACAGATGCCGTCTACAACACCTTCGACTGCTCCAAGAAGGAAGCCTTAGTACTGGTTCAGGAGACCCTGGATATCATCTCCGCATCGCTGGCGAGAGGCGAGGATGTCAAACTCAGCGGCTTTGGCAATTTCAATCTGCGCAAGAAGGCATCCCGTCCTGGACGTAATCCCAGAACAGGCGAGAAGGTCTCCATCTCTGCCCGAACCGTGTTGACCTTCAAAGCCAGCGCCATCCTGAGAGACCTCACAAATGGCAGAAAATAGTGTTTTATATCATCTGATTGATCTTGATTTCAGCGCAACACAATGGCCCTATGCTGACACCATCAACGCAGCAATGGAGCAATGGAGCACAGGCCATGAGCACACTTTCAGATACCCAAAAGACCATCCTTCAAGCAGCTGCCCAGAGGCATGACGGCGCTATCTACCCACTTCCAGATCACATCAAAGGGGGCGCAGCACTTAAGGTGATTCGAGTCCTGGCGGACAAGGGGTTGATCCACGAGACCCACCCGAATGACTGGCGCATTTCAGACGATGGTTACCGGGCTATCGGCCAAGAACCACCAGCTGCTCAGGATCCACTGGACACCCTTATTAAACAGATCGCCAATGATTACCAAGGGATGGATTCACTTAGGGCCGCCTACAACGCTGGACTGGAAGCGGGGCGCACAGAGACACGCAAACAACGGAAAACCGGCCCTTGCAAGAACACCAAGCAGGCGTTGATCATTGAGATGATGAAACACCCCGAAGGCGCCACCATCAACCAACTGGCAGAAGCCAGCGGGTGGAACAAGAATACGGTGCGCGGCGTGATCTCAGGCGCACTCAAGAAGCGCCTGGGACTCAACGTTACCAGCGAACGCACCGTCAACGCCAGACCCAATGCCAAGGGCGGATTCAGCACCTATTTTATCAGAGATGAAGAGACCACCTCCGAAGAGATCAGCGAAGAAGCAACTGCCTGATCATCGGCAGCCTCAACACCTGAGAGCACAGAAACCCGGTCACTCAGCCGGGTTCTCTGCGGTCAGATCCACACCCCGTTCCTCAGCCACATCCTCGAATGTCCGGCCACCCGAGCCCTCCAGATAGACGATCTTCCACGTCGCTTGCATGAAGCGCTTTACCGCTACGTCCACATAGACCGGACTCACCTCCGTTGCATTGACCCGCCGATCGGTCATCTCACCAGCCATGATCTGCGAACCTGATCCAGAGAACGGCTCATAGCAGAGACCGTCGTGGTCCACATGCTGACGCATGGGGATGGCGAAACACTCCAAGGGTTTCGGAGTGGGATGATCAGGACGCTCATCGCCGGAGAGGCTGCTGATGTCCCAAACGGTGGAGTGAAACTCGGCTCCCTCCACCTTCGGCGGCATGTTGCCCTTGATCCAGCCCATCAGACAGGGCTCGTGTTTCCAGAGGTATCGGGAGTAGGTCAGGACGCCTTTCTCTTTGGCCCATATGATCTGTTGATGCACGAAGGCTCCATAGGTGTTCCAGACACCCTCCAGCATCGACTGGAACCGGGAGGCGTGCCAGCAGTACCAGGCGGCGTTGGGCAGAATCGCGTGGTCGATGGCAGTTCGGATGAACCCCTCGTAGAGCTCCGGTCCTTGGTTGGAATCATCCCACGTCACGCTGTAGGTGTCGGACCAGTCCTTGTTCAGGCTTTTCCGTTTCCGAGTCTCCTTGCTGCCGGGATGATTGGTGCCGTCGTAGTCCACCAGGTACGGCGGATCGGTGGCAAACAGAATAGCCCGTTCGCCGTTCATCAGCCGCTGCACATCATCGGCGTTGGTGCTATCGCCGCAGAGTAGACGGTGGTCACCGAGAATCCAGAGATCGCCCGGTTGAGTGACCGGAGTGGCGGGCGGCTCAGGGATGGAATCACCGGCTGCAACATCAGCCCCACCAGTGTCACCACCATCATCGACACCATTGAGCAGATCGTTCAGCTCCT
>JADGBX010000270.1 GCA_015231265.1 Magnetococcales bacterium
CAGAGCGATCGCTCCAGGATCCGGGGTAAGATTGGGATGAATCATCCCCTTGGAGGGCGAAGCACGCTTGACTTCGGCAATGATCGCCGGCTGTTTTTGATCAGCACGACTCTTCAACGCCCGAAAAAACCCGCGCGTTGACGAGCACTCACCAATCCGCTCCAACAGCGCAGATTCAGAAACCGTACGCCGTGCAGCACGCACCTCTTCCCGTTTCCGGGCCATGATGGTGTCGAGAATTGTCGCCATATCGCCCATGTTCCGTAGTGTGTGGGAGAGTAAAAAGCCGCATTGTGTGGGATTTAGAAAAGCAGCCAGAAAGAAAGAACCGTCATTCTGGGGCAGTGTTGGAGCAGTGCACCAACATCTCCAATCTCTGTTTGGCGCGCCCGCTATCAAGCGCATCCTCTGCCATTTCAACACCGGTCTGGATGCTGTCGGCCATGCCTGTGACGAAGAGCGCAGCACCGGCATTCAAGACAACGATCTGCCTCTTGGCCCCTTTCTCTCCCTCAAGAACCGCACGGGTTATCTCCGCGTTTTTCGAGGCATCCGCTCCCGCGAGATCGGCAGCAGAGCAACGCGTCATCCCAAACTGTTCCGGCTCAATGGTATAGCTCTTGACCGTGCCATCTGCAGCCAGTTCCGAAACCCGTGTAGGCGCGGTCAAGGTGATCTCATCCAGACCATCCTCACCATGCACGACCAGAGCACGTTTTGACCCGAGCACTCCCAGAACCTTGGCCAACGGCTCGGTCCAGGCTCCATCAAACACACCCAACAACTGGTAGGGCGCACCTGCAGGATTGGTCAGCGGCCCCAACAGATTGAACACCGTCCGCATGGCCAACTGCTGCCGCGGACCCATGGCGTATTTCATGGCACCGTGATGTTTCGGAGCAAACATGAACCCCATGGAGGCGCGTTTCAGACATCCCTCGACAGTCTCCTTATCTGCATCGATATTCACACCAAGCGCCTTGAGAACATCGGCGGAGCCGCTCTTCGAGGAGATGGAGCGATTACCGTGTTTGGCCACCGTCACCCCACAGGCCGCGACGACAAAAGCAACCGTAGTGGAGATATTGAAAGTTCCGGAGGCATCCCCTCCCGTTCCGCAGGTATCTACCAGAACGCCTTCCGCGTCGATCTTGACCGCCTTTTCCCGCATCGCCTGCGCAGAACCGGCAATTTCAGGTACCGTCTCACCCTTCATGCGCAACGCAGTAATGTAGGCCCCGATCTGGGCATCGGTCGTATCACCGGACATGATTGCGTCCATGACAGTCCGCGCCTGCTCCTGCTCCAGATCGTTACCGGCAACAATGGTTTGGATGGCGTCTTGAATCGTCATGGCAGCACTCCGAATCGACAGAAGAGTGGATGTGGAAACCGTTGGTAATATCTAGAAAACTCACTTCCAACAGGATAACAGATTATTGGCGAAGGAAATTATCCAGAAGCGCATGGCCGTGTTCAGTCAGAATCGATTCTGGATGAAACTGCACCCCCTCAACCCCTGGAATGGTCTTATGCTTCAACCCCATAATCAGGCCATCCTCTGTCCATGCCGTAACATCGAGGCAGGAAGGCAGACTCTCACGATCCACCACCAGAGAGTGATAGCGGGTCGCTTGAAAGGGTCGAGGAACACGGTTGAACACACCACCATCTTCATGGTGAATGGCCGATGTCTTGCCGTGCATGACGGCAGGAGCACGCACCACATTCCCACCAAACGCCTGCCCAAGAGATTGATGGCCCAGACACACCCCCAGTATAGGGATTTTCCCGGAAAAGTTGGCGTACACATCCAGACTGATGCCCGCCTCAGTGGGAGTGCACGGCCCGGGTGAGACGCAGATGTGATCCGGGTCCAGACGCTCTATCTCTTCAATAGTGATAGCATCGTTGCGGAACACCTTCACTTTCTGGCCCAACTCACCGAAATATTGCACCAAATTGTAGGTGAAGGAGTCATAGTTATCGATCATCAGGAGCATGGCATCACTCCAATCCCCGCTGCGCCAGATCGACGGAGCGGAAGATGGTTCGGGCCTTGTTCATGGTCTCATCGTACTCCCGAGCCGGATCGGAATCGGCCACGATGCCGGCACCTGCTTGAATGCTGAGTGTGCCATCCTTGATGACGGCAGTGCGGATGGTGATTGCCAAGTCCATGTGACCTGAATAGGAGACATAGCCGACAGCCCCGGCGTAACAGCCTCGTTGGGACACCTCCAATTCATCGATGATCTCCATCGCCCGGATCTTCGGCGCGCCACTGACTGTTCCCGCCGGGAAAGTGGCGGCGATCACATCAAAAGCGTCCAGTTCCGGCTTGAGAATGGCATCCACATTAGAAACGATATGCATGACGTGGGAGTAGCGCTCGATCACCATCTGTTCGGTCACCTTCACCGTCCCCGTCTTGGCGATGCGCCCGAGATCGTTACGCCCCAGATCCACAAGCATGATATGCTCGGCCAACTCCTTGGGATCAGCGAGCAACTCCTCTTCCAGAGCTTTGTCCTCTTCCTCCGTGGCACCACGTGGTCGAGTACCAGCAATGGGGCGCACCGTTGCCTGATCCCCATCCTGGCGCACCAGAATCTCAGGACTCGACCCCACCAAAGAGAAGGAGTCCATATTGAACAGGAAGAGATAGGGAGAGGGATTGGTTGTCCGTAAAGCCCGATAGAGCGATGCTGCCGGAAGAGCAAACGGAATGGAGAGGCGCTGCGAGAGCACCACCTGCATGATATCCCCGGCTGCGATATACTCTTTGCCCCGTCGAACCGCCTCCTCGAACGCGTCTCTGGACATCTCCGAAGTAAAATCGGACTCCTTCACTTCCGCGCCGGCAGGACCAGGATTCTGTGCAGGCAGCGGTTTGCGAAGAAGAGCCGTGATGGCCTCGATGCGCACAACAGCATCATCGTAGAGTTCGTCACTCTGCTCCGTCTCATCCACCTCGACATTAACGACCACCTTCATCTTACCGAGAAGATTATCGAAAATCAGAACGGAGCGCGGAAAAACGAACAGGGCATCCGGCGTCTCCAGCGACTGTGGATTATCATTGGGGATCGACTCGAAGCAGCGCACCATGTCGTAGGACATGTAACCGACGGCTCCGCCATGGAAACGGGGCATACCGGGAAATTCCACGGGATTGAAGCGCTGCATATACTCCCGAAGCGCTTCAAAGGGATCATCCACCTCGAAACTCTCCGTCGCAGACTCTCCCTCGAACGGGTGACTGAGTGTGACACTATTGCCCTGAATGGAGAAGATGTGCTCCGGATCGATACCGATAATACTGTAACGGCCCCACTTCTCCCCGCCATGAACGGACTCCAGAAGAAACCCGTACGGCTCTTCTGAAGCAACTTTGAGAAAAGCGGAGACCGGCGTATCTAGATCGGCCAGAATCTCACGAAAGACCGGGATCACATTCCCTTTCCGGACATAGCTCCGGAACGCCATTTTATCTGGTTGAATCATGGTCTCGAAGGTACCACGATTCACACCGTGAATCACCCCCATTAAGAGGCAAAGAAATCTGTTATTCACGCGGTCCAAAAAAAATTCCCCACCCCCTTTCGGAAGCGCTTGACACGCAACACCCCCTTGCCTATCATGCGGATCTCGTTCAGGAGGAACGAAACGAAAAAAAAGATATGGAGATCTTGACGAAGGGGCTATAGCTCAGTTGGGAGAGCGCTTGAATGGCATTCAAGAGGTCGTGGGTTCGATTCCCTCTAGCTCCACCAATTAAAATTTTACGGGAATTCTCCGTTCAAAAGCCGCTCAATCGAGCGGCTTTTTTGGTCTTAAAAATTTCAATAAAACCAACAGTTACGGAAACCGCCAAAACATCACCTTATTTCTTCGTGGTCGGACATATCCGAATTTGGTCTGAAATCTAGCCACTATCCTCTCTCTTTCTCTCTGGCTGTGGACTTTTGCCCATCCGACCACAGATCAGAAAAACAGGGAATTCCATTTCAAAAACATAGTGTTGTAGAAATATCAAAATTCCTGCTTTTTTAACC
>JADGBX010000271.1 GCA_015231265.1 Magnetococcales bacterium
CCCGGTCCTTGCCATCAATCACCCGGACGACAACCACCCCGGCACCGTCGGGCCTCTGCTTAAAGAGATCGAACACGCTCTTATTCCAGTCAACGGTATCGCTGAAGGGGGTCGACTCTGCGTGCGTGGGCAAAACATCATGCTGGGATATCTCGACCCGAATCATCCTGACAGCATTGCACCGCCTCGGGTTCCGGATCTGGGCGTCGGTTGGTATGACACCGGGGATATCGTTGCTCTTGAGGAGAACGGAGCCGTTCGCATTCAAGGTCGGGCGAAACGGTTCATCAAGGTCGGTGGCGAGATGATCTCACTCAGTGCCGTGGAGATGCTGGCCGCCTCTCTCTGGCCGGATCACCAACACGCCGCTCTCCCGATGCCACCCCTTCCCAACGGAGAGAACACGCGTAAACAGCCGCCGTTCGTCCTTTTCACCGCGACTGAAATCGACTCCACATCACAACGGACCCTGGCCCGCCACGCCAAAGAGCACGGCTGGAGCCCCCTCATGGTCCCCAAACGCCTCGTCCATTGCGCCGAGATTCCACTACTGGGATCCGGCAAGGTCGACCATGTCTCACTGATGGAAGAGGCTCTCCGACTCCTTGAGACAGACTGAAAAAAGGGATTAATACCCTATTCAACACTTTTTATTTGTATCTTGAATTCAAATAATCCAAACAAATCTCCAAAAAACGCATTAATCACCTATCTTCACTTTTCCCGCGACTGTATCATGGTCCGATTGTATTGACTTCTACTCAGGAAATGGCAGAGGTATGGAGACCAATCTTCTCGACACTGCATGGGCTCAGGGACCAGAGAAAGCCATCGAGATCGCTGAGAGAGTCTGGTGGGTAGGGCACTATCTGGAAGGGGACCCCTTTCAGTGTCACTGCTACCTGCTGGAGAATGGTGACGAGTCGGTTCTGTTCGACCCCGGCTCCCAGCTCACCTTTGAACACACCCTGGAAAAGATCCAGCAAGTCACCGACTTCTCCAATATACGCTACTTCGTCTGCCACCATCAGGATCCGGACATCACCGGGATCATGCCCCATGTGGATACCATGATCACCCGCGAAGATGCCGTTCTGGTGAGCCACTGGCGCACCAATGTTCTGCTGAAACACTACGGCCTGAAGCTGCCCCTGGTCTGTGTGGAGAAGGAGGGGTGGACTCTCGAACTAAAAGGGGGGCGGACTCTGAAGTTCGTCTTCACCCCCTACCTGCACTTCCCCGGAGCCTTCTGTACCTTTGATGGACAGACAGGGACACTCTTCTCCAGTGATCTGTTCGGTGGTTTCACCGAAGGGTGGAGTCTGGTGGCCAAGGATGAGAGCTACTTCGAAGCGCTGCGCCCCTTCCACGAACACTACATGCCCACCCGCGAAATACTCCTCCACGGACTTTTGAAACTGGAGGAGTTTCCCGTGACCATGATCGCCCCGCAACACGGCTCGATCATTCCGGAACATCTGGTGCATTTCATGATCGACAGGCTTAAGTCCATCGACTGCGGCCTCTTCCTGCTGACCAAGACCAACTCCGACGTCCACCGCCTCTCCAGCATCAACAAGATGCTGCGCAACGTCATGGACGCAATGATTCTCCATCGCGACTTCAGCATCGTCGCCAAAACCCTGCTGAAACTGGTCCAACCCCTGCTACCGGTCCAGTCTCTGGAGTTCTTCACCAAGCTCGATGGCGGGGATGTTCTGCATCTGTCGCCCATTCACCGCTACAGTGGCTCCATCGAACACCCCCCTTCGGAGGTAAGCACCTTCCTGGGTTTGGGCCGTGACCACTGGACGAGCGAGCATCAAGGCCCCTATCTTCTTATCGATATTCCGAAGCTCCTGCCCAATAGTGACAACGTCGACCCCCCCTCCGCGTCGGAACCCCATGACGAAAACGATGACAACTCTCGTGAACCCGGTCTGGTTCTTCCCCTCTTCTCACCGGGAAGACCCCATGTCACTGCGGTGACGATCTTTCATCTGAAAGAGAAGATCTCCATTGATGAGGAGATGGAGAGAGTGCTCAGTCAGTTGAGCGTCCCCCTGGGGGTCGCCGTGGAGCGGGAAGCGATCTACCGCTCCATGGATATCGAGCGGCAGAAGTTCTACGAACAGTCGATCCGCGACTCTCTCACCGGTCTCTACACCCGCTTCTACATGAATGAGGCGATTCGCCGACTCTTCGACATCCACGACCGGGACCCCAACGCCGCCATCGCCGTCGCCGCCTTCGACATCGACTACTTCAAGTCGGTCAACGACACCTACGGCCACCACATCGGTGATCTGGTACTGAAGCAGGTGGGTCAGGTTCTCCTGAACGACACCCGCAACTCGGATGTTCCCGTCAGGTTGGGCGGTGAGGAGTTTGCGGTCTTTATCGTCGGTAAGGCGGCGCAGGAGGCGGGGGAGATCGCCAACAGAATTCGGGTGACCGTCTCGAAACTTCTGTTCGAGGAGGAGATGCCGGGACGTCAGATCACCATCAGTTGCGGACTCGCTTACCGTCAACAGCTAGAGCCTCTCGATGATGTTCTGCAACGGGCCGATGCCGCGCTCTATGACGCCAAGAATGGTGGCCGTAACCGCGTTGTTCTTGCATCCTGACCCCAACACGAGGTGATCCACACCACCATGCTGCCAACCATCCCTACCCCACCCTCCCTTGAAGAGCTGGAGCATCTGGATGATGACAGTCTTATTCAGGTGATTGAGATTGCGGAAAAAGTCCATCTTGCTCTAACCAATGGACTACAGGCCACACGCGGTTTGGAGAAGACACTCAACGTCAACACCTCGACCAGCGATCCGGAAATCCCGGTCCCCACTCGAAATCTGACCGATCAACTCGGCACCCTGCTCATGACGTGGGACACTCTGCTGGAGCAGGCCCGCTCCATTTTGGCCAAACGGGGGAAAACATCACTGGTTGGACGAAGCCCTTCCACCTCTCTGAACTGACAACACCCAAGCCACACGCTCTCTCCTGTCTCTCTTCTTCATACAGGTAGTTCGATCACGATGCGTTGATCAGACCGCGCTTTTTCATATCCAGATAGAGTTCCCTACTGATCCAGGCATCGGTGGCTGCATAGCGAACTTGATACGCCTTCAAGCGCTTCTTCTCCCAGTTTGAACAGCGCGCCCGTTTCGAGATTCTCTTACCGAACAGGCAGGCGGTCATGCTGCGCAAACCACAACTGGGGATATCATGGCGCTTCATGATGTCGCCGAGATCAATGAACCCTTTCGGCTTGAACGGCAGAACCGGTTGCAGTTGGATGCAGTCATTCCGAACACCGACGCCGACTTTGAGAATCTTCTGATTTTCAAACAGTGCCACCAGTCCATCCAGGCTCTTCATCTGCTGCAACTGAAAGATCACCACCCGTTCACCGTCCGAAATCTGAATGAGCGACGGATGTCGAATCACCCCTTTACGAAAGACAGGTCGGGTCTCGGTATCAAACCCCAACACACGCCTCTTCGAGAGGGTATCGATCGCTCGACTGCTCGATATACCGGCAGGAACCAGCTCAACACGCCCTTTCCAGTTGACCACGGGCAGAGTGTTGATCTCATCTTTGCTGAGTTTTCTTCGTAATGATTGAAAGGTATCCATTGTATCCAACATCCCAAACCACAATCCAACCAGCAACTGAGCAACCACCGATCCCAATCACCGGACGCCATACACAGCAGGCGGAAGAGGGCTCTCACGCTCTTACCCACCACGGACAATGCAACGCACCAGCATGAAACAACAACAGAAAACAGCGCAATACACCCGAAGAACACGCGTATGTATCTGTTGATATCAACGCTGCCGCTGCGAGCAGGACAATGATTCAAATCAGAACCTGAACGCCAAATATCGCTACTGTACCACGCAGTCCACCGTCTCCCCACCGATCTTTTCTCTCTTTATTAAACCTAGGTGTTTAGGGCGTGTCCTCAATCAGCCCAAAACCGCGCCTGCGTACCGCCAGCCCTTCGGGTTTGGCCTGAAAACGCACCATGCTGCGTTGTTCGTCGCT
>JADGBX010000272.1 GCA_015231265.1 Magnetococcales bacterium
TCGCCCCCCCCACAGCCATTGCAGGGCTGAAAGGAGGGGGAAATGAGCTCTGAGCGCGAAACCAATTTCCAGCTTCAGAAGCTGGAGAAACGCGTCAAGCATCTGGAAAAGGAGAATCGCTGGCGCGCTTTTTCCCTGGATCTCGTCGTTTCCATGCTTGGTGTCCATGGTGGCAGCAGCGACACATCTGTAGATCGCCAGGAGGTGTTCGACCGCACCCAGGAGACGCTTGAACGGTTATTCCCATTCTTTCAGACCGGTTTTTTCATGATGGATCAAGAGACTGCGGAGTTCACGCTTGATCGATGCTACCCTGACGAAGAGTCCAACAGACGTACGATCCAGGAAGTGATGGAGATCAGCATCGACTCCGGGGACATGGCGTATGCTCTGCGCAGCGACAGCGCCGTAACCCGCCGTCTCGGTTCCGAGAATGGTGATCGCGTCATGCTTTCCGCCCTCTCCACTGCAACGGGAGAGTACGCCTTTTTTGTCGGCCTGCTGGACGCCTCCGCACCCTCACCAAACGAAACACGCCTGCGCCTGTTCAGTGTTCTTCTCAACAATACGGCGCACGCTCTGGAGGGACTGCATCTTCGCAACAGCCTCATAACGGCCAACGAGCGCTTGGAACAGACCAATCAACGCCTCGAACACGCTCTGGGGCACATCACCCAACAGAACACCGCCCTTCATCAGCAGGTGGAGGTGCTGGAATTGACGCGCGATGCTCTTGAGACCAGCCGTGAGTCAGCAGAACAGGCCAATGTGGCGAAAAGCGAGTTCCTGGCCACCATGAGCCATGAGATACGCACCCCCATGAACGCCATCATCGGCATGACCGATCTGGTGCTGGACACCTCTCTGGTAGAAGATCAGCGACAGCTCCTGGAGGTTGTACAACGGTCGGCTGATGCCCTTCTGACCCTTTTGAACAGTATTCTGGATCTCTCCAAGATCGAGGCGGGAAGACTGGAGCTTGAGAGCATCGAATTCGACTCGTGTGGTCGTCTGGAAGATGCCTGCACCACCCTGGCAGTCAAAGCTCAGGAGAAGAATGTCGATCTGATCAGCGATATCTCACCGGATCTTCCGGAAACCCTCCTTGGAGATCCGCACCGTTTGACACAGGTGATCATCAATCTGATCAACAACGCCATCAAGTTTACTGCCCATGGTGAGATCGTTGTTCAAGCCAGAAAACGGGATGACGCCACCGCCCGTCGCATGATCAATCAGGGCATCCGCACCATGCTGGGCTGGCAGGAGGATGACCCGGACCCCACACCGTCGCATCTCGATCTCGAACGGGATCTTCCAGAGCAGTTCTGGGTACACTACGCCGTCCGTGATACGGGCATTGGTATTCACGAAAGCAAACTAGGCTCAATTTTTCAGCGCTTCACCCAGGAAGATGGTGCCACCACGCGCAACTATGGTGGAACCGGACTCGGCCTTACCATTTCTCGCCATCTCGTTGAAATGATGCGGGGGGAAATTTGGGTTGAGAGTATTCAAGGGAAGGGCAGCACCTTCCATGTCATGCTGCCGGGTGAAGAGCCGATCAACAAAGAAGCGCGCAGCGCAGTCTCCACCGATCGCCGTGAACGAGGAGGCAGCAGTTTCGGGTTGACGGACCTGCGCATGCTGGTGGTTGACCCCTCCCCGCGCGTCCGCAAGGCGCTGGATGGAATCGGTACCTTTTTCGGGATTCTTACCGAAGAGGCAGGAACCGTCCAAAAAGCGATCTCCCTGCTTGAATCCCTCACCGAAGAGGAACACCCTTTTTCAGTCCTGGTCATGGATCATCTGGTGTGGCGACGAGAAGGGGAGCAGATGGCAACATGGGTATCCTCCCTCTCGGAAGATCGCCGCGCCCGCCTCCTGCCTAAACATCGCTTGGTCATGCACCCCGCGACGGTCAAAGCGCGAGATCTTCCCACTTGGCCGGTTATCGATCCATCTGCGACTCTCTTAAAGCCAATCAGACGCTTCCACCTGGGTGGCCTGCTGAGTCGACTGATGAAGAGCCAGAAGAAGAGACCCGACGAAACTGACACCCCTCAAACCAAAGATCTCTGGCAGGGGGTATCTCTTCGCATACTCTTGGTAGAAGACCTTCCCAGCAATCAACTTCTTGCCAGCCGTGTCCTTCTACGGGACGGGCATGAGGTGATCATGGCAGGTAATGGTGTAGAAGCCCTGGAGATTCTCACCAAGGAGTGGTTCGATATCGTCTTGATGGATCTTCATATGCCGAAGATGGATGGGTTTGAAACCACACGCAAGATCAGAAGCGGTGAACATGAAGCCATTGACAAGAGCATTCCCATCGTCATTCTCACGGCCTATGCGCTGAAGGGCGCACGAGATGAGTCGTTTGAGAAGATGATTGATGCCTATGTCACCAAGCCGTACAAAGCCAAAGATCTGACCAATGTTCTGTCACGCTTCCGCAAACGCATTCTGAGCACCAGGAAAGCACGCCGTGCCGTTTTGGCGGAAAAAGCACTCTCAGCCAACACCGATACGCTCTCCGGCAAGGAGAGGCTCGCCTCCGAACTGGTCCTGAAAGGTAAAGAACATCTGGATGCTCTGGCACAGGCCATTCAGGAGAATGATTTCGCCGCCGCAGAGGAGCATGGTGGCTGGTTCCGAAAAGTGGCCGCCAAAGAGAATCAGGATCTGATCCGCAATCGTGTGCTTGCCGTTACCATGGCCGTGCGAAAACGCGACTATGACAAAGCATCCCACGCTATAGAAAAATTGAATAAAGCCTTCTGGACACTTATAGAATCTTGACCGACACCCGTACGATCGCATGCCTTCCCCAACCAAATCAGCGCCCCCTTCCCTCACTCGACCCGTTGCGGTTATTCGACACGCCACCCTGCCCTACGAACAGGCACTTGGCATGCAACGGCAGCGTCTCGACGCAATCCAATCAGGAAGCGCGCCGGACACCCTCTATCTCCTGGAACACCCCCACGTCTATACCGTGGGGAAAAGCGCCCCTCACAATGAGGTGCTATCCGATTCTCTGGATGATAAAAGGATTCCCACCGTTGAAACCGATCGGGGCGGACGGGTCACTTATCATGGACCGGGGCAGTTGATCGCCTATGTACTGTGGAACCTGCGCCCTCTGACCCGCGATGTTCGGGGTCATGTGGAGCGGTTGGAATCCACCGTGATGCTAACGCTGCAACGGATCGGCTTGCATACATCACGCAGTAGCCGTGGCCCCGGGGTCTGGATCAACGGGCGAAAGATTGCTGCTCTGGGGGTGCGTGTTCGGGGTGGCGTGACCTATCATGGGCTCTCGATCAACCGAAATCCGGATCTTACATGCTATCAGGGCATCATTCCCTGCGGCATGGCTGATGCACCGGTTACTTCGCTCGATGATCTTGGCTGCGATCTCTCCCGCACCGAACTTGAAACGCTCTTCATCGAATCCTTCTCTGAAGTATTCCATGCTGAGACCTTTTCCGAACAACCGCAGTCGACGGCGGGAACGCACAAAGGAGTGGATCAATGAACAATCTTGAAACCCCTTATCTTACCGTGGACATCCTTATCGAACTGATTGATCACCCCCAGCGCCCCATCGTCCTGATCGAGCGCAAGAATCCTCCCCACGGCTGGGCCATTCCCGGAGGATTCGTCGATCGAGATGAGTCTACAGAACGGGCGGCCATCCGGGAAGCACGCGAGGAGACCGGCCTGGAGGTGACTCTGAAGACGCTGCTGGGTGTCTACTCCAACCCCGCACGAGATCCACGACTACACACCTGCAGTCTCGTCTATCTAGCGGAAGCGCACGGAACACCCGTGGCGGCTGATGACGCCATCAATGTGCAACTCTTGGAACCTTCTGCGCCCTTACCGCAATTGGCCTTTGACCATGGCATGATTTTGGAAGACTATCGGCGCTTTCTCTCAACAGAAGAGACAGCACCGTTAAGAGTGGTGTAGAGCGCAGAACAACGCAGACTCTCTTTGAAGAGGGAGAGGTTTAAGAGCGGAAGAAGGGACAGA
>JADGBX010000273.1 GCA_015231265.1 Magnetococcales bacterium
CTCTGCTGTCACAGTGACCGTGTTGTACTGCGTGGCCAGTGCTGCCGCATTGGCGCTGATCTCCACGTTTTCATCATGGTTCATATGTGCCTCCTGGTTTCGTATAAGTCGAGTTCGGTTTGATCCGCTGATCTGGTAGGTGAGATCCTCCAGCACATCCCGGACGGTGCCTACCCGGTCGGCCAATCCGACCGCTACCGCATCCTGGCCAAAAAACAGGCCCGCCTCAGTGGCACGCACTGCGGATATATCCATGCGTCGGTTTTTGGCTACTGTCTGAACAAACATGCTGTACAGACGATCCACTTCTGATTGCAGCCGGTTGTTGGCCGCATCAGACAGTGGTTCATGGCTGGAAAAGTCGTTTTTGCGGGATCCGGCAAAGACAGTGGTGTAGTTGCGTCCTTCCTTGGCATCGCGCTCCGATTCATCCACATGGACGGCAATGACACCTATGGAACCGGCTCCAGCCGTTTGCGGTAGGATGATTCGATGTGCTGCCGAGGCCAGCAGATATGCTGCTGAAAATGCATCATCAGTCAGCGCCCAGATGGGTTTGTCCTCTCCGGCCTCACGAATCATGGTGGCCAGATCAAAGACACCACCCACCTCACCACCGGGACTGTCGATATCCATCAGAATAGCTTTGACCGCCGGATCAGTGGCCGCATCCAGGATCATCTCCTCAACAGCGGCATAGGAGAGCAGACCAGAAGCGGCTTCTACTGCACCAGCCCGTTTCACCAGGGTTCCATGAATAGGGATGATGGCGATGCCGTTGGGGGTGACGATGCTGTGTAGGCTGTTATTTGCCACATCACCGTCGGCAATGGCCGAAGCGCATTCCAGACCAATACGTGGTCCGATGACCGATAGGATGGTCTGCAAACGGGCATGGGCCATCATAAGCGGTGTCCCGATTACTCGGGCCGCCAGATGCGGAAGATGATTCAAAGTGGTATCCTCTGCTATTGTTTGATGCGGTCAAAAAAAGATTTGGGGGGAACAATATGGATGAACTCATCTCCATTGCTGTCAGAAAGGCGATACACGAAGTTGCTATCGCTTTTCTCGATATTGAGATCGAAAATGGTCCCTTCAAGGTCAACACTATTGATGACAGCTATACGCCACCTCAATCCGAAGCAACGGCTCATATCGGGTTAAGTGGTGGTATCAATGGAGGAGTATTCCTATCTGCCCCTGAACATGTGGCTGTCTATATTTCCGGTGCCTTGTTGGGTGAAGAGCCCGATGATTTTAATGATGAAGCCCGTGATGGCTTTGGAGAGTTGGCCAATATGGTTGCAGGTGGTATTCAAACGCATCTCTCTGAGGAACGAGGAGAGATCAATCTCACACCCCCCATAATCATTACACATGATGAAACTGACTCCACATACAAGGGCTACGTTTTCAGTGTCCGGCAATATTTCAAGACGGCTCATGGGCCTTTTTTTGTGGAGATCTTCTACTCTTTATCCTGATGGTGACAGAGTCTTTCCCTCCGTCTCTCCCAGATACTACGAAGCCAATTCCTGACGCTCAGAAGCGTTTTGTTCACCATCTTGTGTCACGCCTGATCGAGATGTATGTCTTGCATCGGAATCGAAGACTAATCCCAGATCATCAGCACGCTGGTTATCGGCAGCGATCTCCCGATCGATCTCTTCGATGTCGTACCCATAGGTGGAGACCGCCTCGGAACGACTGATGAGCCCGGCACGGATCGCCAGAACCACTGCATTGAACTCTTTTTGCGGATCAACCCACTGCCACCCTTGTGGGATCCATTTAACCTGTTGGTACTCCCGACGGCGTTTGGCGTAATCCGGTAGATTAAGACTTCCTGCCAACACGGCCTGATCCATCCAGCGTTGCCAGACGGGCCGACAGAACTGGTGGATGATGATCATGCGTTGAAGCTGCTCCATACGACGGCGGAACTCCACCATACCGGCGCGAATACTTGAGTAGTTGACCCCGGTCAGATCCCCGGTGAGCTGTTCATAGGTCAGCCCCAACCCCATGGCCACGGCGCGCAGTTGAATACGCATAAACTCGGCATATTGACCTCCTACATCGGCAGGATCAGAGAATTTCACATCCTCGCCGGGCAAGAGCACCTGCATGGTTCCGGGAGCCCAAGTCACCGCCACTGCGCCATCGTCATCCGGCTCCTGATCATCCTCACCACCAACACCCAGATCGGGATCAGGTTTGGTGATGAATCCAGCGATCAGCGCCGCTGTTTTCTTTCTGACCAGTTCGGCATCGTCGTACTGATCCAATTCGTGCAGTTTCACAAGAGCCTGGGCAAACCAGGGTTCTCCTCTGAGTTGTCCCGGCCTGAGCGGTTTGAAGACGTGGCAGATATCACTTGCCGGTACCCGTGAGGTTTCACCAGTTCGAAACTGCATGGGCATCTCACCAGGGTGTTCCCGGTAGAGGTGATAGGCCACTCGACGTCCAATGCGGTCAAATTCGATTCCAGCCCGGATGCGACGACCTCCGGACAAATCCTGAATCATGGCTGATGGCAGGTGGTCCGGTTCCAACACCTGAATCTGTAGTGGTACGGAGAGACCATCTCGTTCCAGTCGGTTGCGGAGACGGATTAAAACCTCACCGCCTTCAATCATGGCTCGTGTTGATAGAGCCTGAAGGCCGTAGAATCCCAGCATACCGTGGGTATCTGCCTCCTTGGTCCACTCCAACCACAGCGCCTGGATCTGTTCTTTGATGGCAGGGTCTGTATGGGTGGATTGAGGTTTGATGCCGGTGCCGACCAGATTGGCCACAAGAGAGTCCACCGCATTGGCCGCCCAGGCGTTGCGCCGTACCAGATCCCGAGAGCGGGAGCGCATCAAGGATGCATCCCGAAACAGCATGGCGTTAACGCCATCACCAGAAGGCTGCCAGGATCCCAAACGGCGGCCGGTGGCCGCACCTTCATAGCTGCCGCGTCGTTTGGGCATACCGCCGAACAGTTTTCTCCAAAATCCCATCACAAATCCTTGTTGCTGCGTACCCGCAGATGACGGGCGACTCGAGGACCATTGGAGCCACCGGTCCGAGCGATCTCCCGATCGAGTAGATCCAGGGCTGTTCTGACCTGATCCAAATCATACTCAACGGTCTTATCGCCATGGGTCACCCGACGTTGGAGACTTTCCAGCCTCTCCAACAGACGATCCCGGCGAATCTGTAGCTCTTCTATGGTGGCCATATCGATTACATCCAAGTTGATCGGATCACACGTCGTTGTTTGCGCCGTCTGGGTTTCGGAGTATCGGTTCCCAGTTCATCCTCTTTCAGGGGAATGTCCAAAATGCGGGCTGCTTCCCGGTTGAGTCTCAATCCCATGGCCACCAACCCCTGCAATGCCGTCATGGCATAGACCCGACAGTCCAAGGCTTCGTTTCGATCGGAATCTCTCTTTTTCCACTCACGGATGGGGCGGCCCTTGTGATAGCGGGTCATCACCTTTTCGGCGGTGAGTTGTTTGAAGAACTCTGCATCCCGTTCCATGGGGAAGTGGCAGAATCCCGGTCCAGGCTCTGAAAGCCGCAACCGTGCGTAGAGCGCCTCCTTGGCGGCATCGACGCCGACAAGAAAGAGCGGAACGCGTCCCTTGTTGGAACGGCTGGGACGCCTGGGCCAGATGGGAACTCCCATGCCGCCTTTGCCCTTGATGGCCCACACGCGACGACCCTGACGGGCACGACAGAAGGCATAGGATTTCAGAGTGTGGTGGCCACCAGTATCAATGGATGCTGCCCGGATGGTCATATCCGGCACCTGCCGACTGTGGGGAAATGTCGATGTCAGCACCGCATCCAGATCCTTCCAGACCGCTGGCGAGGATGGATCTCCCCATAGCACCCGGTAGTCGATGGACCATGATTCTTCATCCTGCCCCCAACCGACGATTTCCACCTCCAGACGATCATCCTGCACATCAGCGCCTGCGGTAAGCAGCACTACGCCGGGTGGTAGGTAGGGACCGATCGTTTCACGCCGTCCCATCAGGCCATCTC
>JADGBX010000274.1 GCA_015231265.1 Magnetococcales bacterium
AGCATGGATGTAGTCGCACGGTATCGGTCGGAAACCGTCACCCAGTGTACGAACCGAGAGAACCGGGAGCAAGAAGAGAGTGACCATGAAGACGAGAGGTTCTACCGGGACATCCCCAAGATCAGAGGATCGTCGATACCCGCTTCCTGAAACCCTTTGGCCCGCAAGAGACAGGCGGGACAGCGGCCGCACGGCGGTCTCTGTCCGAGATAACAGGTGTGGGAGTAGGCCAGAGCCGGCAGGGCTCCCAGATCGCGAGCCAGGAGAACCGTCTCCTTTTTGCTCAGATTCATCAGCGGAGTGTGGAGGGTAAAGGTTGTCTCCATGCCTAGATTCAACGCGTTTTCCAGTGCGTGCATGGTCTCCTGGCGACAGTCGGGATAGCCGCTGTAGTCGGTCTGGGCCACGCCGGTGACCAGATGTCGAATCCCCCGGCTGTAGGCGTAGGCTGCTGCACAGGTAAGAAAGATCAGATTGCGACCCGGCACGAAGGTATTGGGCAGATCAGTCGTCGAATCAACCGCTCCGACATCGCCCATGGCGTGGTCGGTCAACGCATTTTCAGCAAGGGAGGGGAAGGTGTTGATGGGGATGATTTCATTCTGTACACCAGCGTGCTCGGCCACTTTCTCGGCAGCAACCAACTCCACCCGGTGGCGCTGCCCGTAATCAAACGTAATAGTGAGAACAGAGTCGGCACCAAAACGGTCCAAAGACCAATAGAGGCAGGTTGTCGAATCCTGCCCTCCGGACAGCACGACCAAAGCACCACCGGACGCACCGTCCCGATCCTCACGATCCTGCGCTGTTGAACGATCATTGTCCATATTCATGGGAGATGACTTCCCGTACGCGCCCACAAGAGTAGAGTTACAGCACACTCACACCATGAACAGTCATGGAGCAAATCGGCTCGATAACAGGGTTAAGACGTCGAGACCACACCAATATTACTTAAAGATGCATCGATTGTTATTCTCTATCGATACGAGAAGCGAAAAGAAGCTACTGTCACCCTTATACATGCACCATAATGCTCTTTCCAGCTATATATATCAAGCGCATGTGAAGATTATTCTCATCCAACACCCACCAAATGAGCTGAGAATCGCCCTCTTCTAATAATGAAAAAATTCTTATAGAAACTGACTTTTCTTAAGAATACGACAGGAGAGGTGCTGGAGATTCATTTCGGTTCATACAGGCGACATCCCGACACTTATGGCTTTGTACTCTGCTCGTTGTTCTCTGCTGTCGGGCCGGGGGCTGGAAGCTGCTTGGGTTGATCCACCGGTGGCAGCACCACGGGCTCCACGGTGCGTTCGGAACCATTGAAGACGAGCTGCAACGCCTGCTTGGCCCGCTGAACCAACCCTCCAAGACCCGGGCTGTAGGCGGGAGAGAGCGTCGGCTGTGGCAGTGAACCTTCTAGGGGCGTGTAGTTGCCGTGTAGAAAATCGATCAGTCTTCCATCCCGATGGGACGCTTCCATGCGCTGGGTGAATCCGGCCAGAGCCCGCCCTTTGCTCAGATAACGAACTGGAGCGTGATCGGTGGAGACGATCTTCTCCTGATCACCACTGAACCAGCGCCGGGACCGGATTGAAGGCAGGATATTCTTGCGCCGGGAGAGATAGCTCATGGTCGCATCGATCATCGCCTCCTCCTCCGGCAAGGTCGGCATGTTGGACCAGGTGCCCAGCACGATCATGGTGGAGGGCAGAGCATCGAGAAAACCCACCAGATAGGTACCCGATCCCCGGGGCCACTCGGGATCCCCGAACAGTCCCGTCGCCAGTCCGTGGTCGGAGGTCATCAACACCATGCGATCAAACGCCTTGCGTCCCTCCCGCACCAGTTCGGCCAGAGGCATGGGAATGATATCCCCTCCCCCCTTGTGATCCTCGAACTCCCGGTGGCTCAGGTTGAACATCTGCAGCGCCCAGGTAAACGTGTCACTACCGACGATCTGGCAGAAACGCAGCAGCGGGGCGTTTGGGTGACGATACTCCTTCTTCACCCGCTCCTTGGTTTTTTCCCGCTCCTCGATATACCACACCGGCATGCAGGCGAAGAGAGCAGGAAGATCTTGGGTCGAGCGCACCATGTTGGCGGAGAGCAACCCCTTGCCGTGCAGCCAGACGAAGAACCCCCGCAGCGACCGAAATCGCTCATAGGTCTCCTCCAGGGTTTTTCCCTGATCCTTGAGATCGATCTTCTTCGCCCCTTTGCGCCCTACCTTGATACGACGTTTCTCGGCGGCGATCTCGGGCTTTTTGGTGATGGAAAACGAGACGTCGTAACTGGCCAAAGGCTGAAACGCCTGACTGAGAAAGCTCTCATAGGCTCTGACAAGGTCATAAGTCTCGATTTCTGTACTGCTCATGGCCGCTTCCTTCCCTGATGGAATGCGCTGCGTCGCTGAGGCTGTTTTCTGGATCATACCACGCCGGTCGGGTCGGATGCTCGTGTTACCACGCCGATACCGAAGAACCCGGCGATGTCTTCCCGTCACTGACTGAAGTCGATACAATCGGATGGATGAAGGGTTTCGTTCAAGGTTATTTCAGAAGGTGGTGGCCCATGCGTATGCAATCCCGTGTCGTAGCACTGGCATCTCTGCTCCTGGCGTGGCAACTCTCGGGGTGTGCCTCGTTGAGCAAGGAGGAGTGTCTGGCAGCGGACTGGCGCACCATCGGTTTTGGTGATGGCGCTGCGGGTAAACGGGCCAGTCGGCTGGACGATCACCGGGAAGCGTGTGCCGACTACAGCGTGAAACCCAATCTCACCGCCTACCTGGCTGGGCGGGACGCCGGCCTTCTCACCTACTGCCGCCCCGGCAAAGGGTACTCCGAGGGGAGCAACGGTCGCTCTTATGAAGGGGTGTGCCCGGCGGAGCTGGAGGGGCCGTTTCTCAGCGCCTACCGCTCCGGCAAGATCGTCCACGATGCCGAAAGCGCCGTCAGCGCCATCGAGAAGCGGATCCGTGAGAGTCGAAACGATCTGGAGAATCTGAAAACCCGTCTGATGCAGGCGGAGTCGAAAGCGGTTGCCAGTGGTCTCTCCGACACCGACCGCAAAACCGCGGTCAACGAAGTCGTCCACCTGTCGGAAGAGAAGGGACGCCTGGAAGAGACGATCCTGGAGAGCACATCGGATCTTGCCCTCAGCCGTAATCGACTGGAGCAGCTACGCCGGGAGTTTCGCCACTGGGATCTGCCGTAAGAGAACGCGACCCCACCACACACATCCCCCAAGCGCGCAGGAAGATCAGAACACCACCCACCCCATCCACTGCCGTAGCGCCGCCAGGGGCCGACGCAGCAGATAGTAGGCCAGAGGCACCGACTCTCCATAGATCTTGGCGATGCCGTGCAGACCGATGCGGGGACGTGCGGCGATCTCCGGTGCAAAGGCAGCACGCACGCGAAACGCAAGAATCTCACCGGGAGAGGGGCGGGCTTCGAAAGCGGTGCGAATCAGTGTAGCCGGAATCGGATCGGTGGGGCGCACGTTCAGAAACAGCTGCACCCGTGCTCCCTGTTGCAGAACCACCGCATCGTTGACCGGCACCCACGCCTCGATCTCCACCTGACCGGGGTCCGCCAGCAGCATCACCTTCTCTCCCACGGTCACCGGACGCCCCAACCAGTCGTTGGGATCATCGAAGATGGTCACCCCGGCCCGAGACGCTCGAACCGTCACCCGATTGAGCTGCTCACGGGTATAGCGCACTTCCGCCGCATCCAGTGCCATCCGTTTCTCCAGCAGGGCCGCTTCCGCTTTGCTCTCGGCACGGGAGAATCCTTTACGCTTGGCGCGAAGAAAGTCGGCCCGACGCGCCTCCAACGCTTTGAGCGCCGCCTCGTGGCGACTGCGCAACAGAACATCATCCAGACTGAAGAGCGGCGTATCGGCTTCCACCCGCTGGTTGGGTGTGACATGGAAGGTGCGCACAACCCCCTCCAGCGGCGTACTGATCACCAGAGGATCGCGGGCGGTAACCGACGCATTGGCCATCACCGACAGAGGAA
>JADGBX010000275.1 GCA_015231265.1 Magnetococcales bacterium
GCTCCTGTTTCCTTTTGAGGGTCTCGGCAGTTGGCATTAATGGGGAACATTTCTTGTAAAAAAGATCAATAGAATCTTGAATCTGGTCCCAATAGGTATAGGCTACATTATTACTATCCAAAGAGAGGTTCTGTTTCTGATATTGATCCAACTGAGCCTCAGTCAAACGCTTGCCATCCAACACCGGAACGCTCATGTGGCGGATGACGGTGAAGTGCCCTTCCGGATACCCCTTCTTCTTCGACATGTTCTGGTAGTCGTTGTGAATCACCGGTCTCTTCAGTCGGGCACAGTCGGCCCAGATCCCCGCCTGCTCCAGAGGGTAGTGGGTTTCGTGGGCCGCGGTGCAGAACTCCAGTGCCTTGTCGTTCCAGGTGACCAGGGAGATGCTGTTCTGATCCACGTTGACCATGTGCAGATAACCCACCTCGCTCTCGGTCACCCGAACACCGATATCCAAGGCGCGATTACACAGCTCCTTGACGCTCAACGACTGGGATTCACGATTGAGCTCCAGAAGCAGATTGAGCCGCTTCTCGTTGCTCTCCTGAAGCCGTTGGGCCGTCATCTTCGCGGTGATATCCCGCGCCATGCCCAGGACGATGGTCTCCTCCTTGCCCTGGACGAATTCGATGGAGCGGTCGTGGAGCCAGATCCAGCGACCATCCTTGTGCCGCATGCGGTAGGTGACGGAGAAGGGGTTCTGTTGCGTCAGATCCTCCACCACCGATCCGACTCTCCTGCGATCGTCAGGATGGATGGCGTTGTGCCAGAGCTGAGGATCGTTGAGCAGATCTTCGGGAGTCAGCCCGAGAATGGTCGCGCTCTGCGGCGAGTAGAAGATGCCGCCGCGACGGGTGGAGAACTCATAGAGAATCGCCGGAACACTCTCCACCAAGCGCTGATAGCGATTGCCGATGCGCATGCGTTCGGTGATGTCGTGACCGTTGAACACCAGCCCTCGGATTCCCGGCTGATCGGGGAGATAACAGGCGGTCCCCTGCATGTGAACCGGTCGGCCATCTCGGGCGTGGATGCGAAAAGCGGCGAGCGTCTCTTCCGTGCCCGGATTACTGCGGGCTCTGCTCAACGCCGCCATCACCGCGCGTTGGTCCTGACGGATGATGAAAAAACCAGCTGTCTTGCCCACCACCTGCTGCGGCGTGTAACCGTAGAGGCTGACCGATGGACTGGCAAAGGTGATGACGCTCTGCTCGTCCATGATGACGACAATATCACTCCCCTTTTCGCTCAGAGCCCGAAACCGGGCCTCGAACTCCTGCAGACGGAGGTTGCCGTCATCGACTTTGCTCTCCAGGGCGTGATTGAGGGTTCGAAGCTCCCGCTCGGTCCGCTGCTGCGACGCCAACTCCTGCTGATGCCTACGTCCTGCGGCCAACAGCGAGGCGATCATGGTGACCACCCGACCGCCCGCTTCTCTGATCCGCGTCAGCGTCGCCTCGCCGATGACGGGCACCTGCTCCAGCGCGCGCAGAGTGGCCTCGGGATCGACTCCCTGCGTGTCGGCGACGGTGGTGAAGAGTGCCCGATCCGGTTGATCGCCCTCTTGGTAGAAGGGACCGAGAAAACAGCCGGCGATCACCGTCCGGTCATCGTAAATGGGCAGACGGAGGGTGTGCAGTCCGTTTGGGCAGACCGTTATCACGCTCTCGCCATGCGGCAGGTCGGAGAGCTGCTTGGAAATGGAGAAAAAATCGTCGGAACAGTGGCCACACCCCTCGCGGCCCCCGGAGTCGGAACGGACGCAATAGGGGTGCCACGCGCTGGAAACCAGAACCTCTCCCTCCGCCGAAACAATGCCGATGGGCAGTCCCACCAGGGAGCGCAGGGAGTTGATCAATGTCCGGATCTGTTTCAGGTCCACGAGTTCAGCAATGCTGTGCATCGTATCACCCAGGCAACGTGATGGTGTTCTGACCGGAGCACTCCCGATCAATTTCGGAAGGCTCCGGTCGAATACTCTGAAGGGCACGTCTTCAGTTTAGAACGCAATCGCGTTTCTGCCTGAAAATGCAGCAGGTAAAACGTCTAGAGCGCGGTTTTGGGCGCATTGAAGACGTGCCCCAACATCACACCAGCGTCAGCACCCCATCGCGCACGTCGGCTGCGACTTCGGTCATGCCGGGTTTATCCTCGGGATCGGGACCGACGCACTTGCCGCTCTCCAGATCGAACACCCAGTTGTGAATACGACACTCCACCTGAGTACCGTGATCAACACCTTTGCAGAGCGTCGCCTTGGAGTGGGGGCAGCGGGCAGCATACACCTTGGCCGTCGCATCACCGGTGCGGAAAACGATCAGATCACCGTCGGGACGATTGACGCACTGCATCTTGCGCATGGGGAAGTCGGCGATGGGCCCCAGCACTTTATCGACCGTCGCCGCAGGCGCATTACCCTCCACCTCGGGCATCAGTTCCAGATCGATCAGAATGGTGATGGCGTCCAGCACCTTGTTGAGACCGGCGGCGGGAAAGGCCATCAGCACCGCATCGAGAATCTCCTGCTTGCTGGCTCCGGCTTTGAGCGCTTTGGGCGCGTACTGGCGCAACCCGCGCTCGGTACCCACGGTCACCTTGGTGACGATCTGGATCAGATGCCGGGTCTTGTCATCAAGAGCCTGGACGCTGTGTTTGTAGAAACCCAACAGGTTGGTGGCTGCCTCGGGACGGGCGGCAGCGAGATAACGCAGTGCTTTCGACATGGGGATGCTCCTTCGTTGGATTCACCATTCCTGGTTGAATCCCGTCAACAGTGATGAGAATAGGATCTACCCGTGGAGAAGGGAATCATGCACTCCTCCACTGAAATTAGGAGACTCTGATATGTGTGACACATCATACCCCCAACTGCCTGCCCGGCAACACCCCAGCCGTTTCCGTGCCCATCACAACGAAGAGTGTCCATGGCGTTTCAGCAGAGAGTACCGACACCCTTGTCAAGAGACGGGCAGGACGACGGTGAAAGCGGCCCCTGCTTCCGGTCCGTTCTCGACGATGATCTCACCCGTGTGGGCCTGCACGATCTGCTTGACGATGGAGAGCCCCAGGCCGGAACTCTTCTCGCCGCCGGTGGGTTGGGCGCTGGCCGTTTCAAAGGCGCCGAACAGCCTCTCCTTCTCCTCTTCGGAGATGCCCGGCCCCTGATCAACAACCGAAAACCGCAGGGTGTCGCCGCTCTGTTGCAGGGAGACGTCGATCCGGGTCTCGGCAGGAGAGAACTTGATGGCGTTGCTCAACAGGTTGTCGATCACCTGGCCGATGCGGGTGACATCGACGGAGAGCATCGCCTCTTCGGGCAGATCCAGATCGATGGTGATCGACTTGCTCATGGCGACGAAACCGGCGATGCGACACCGCTCCTTCAACACCTCGACCAGATCGCAACGGCTGCGCTCCAGATCGAACCGGCCACTCTCGATGGTCGAGAGATCCAACAGGTCGTTGAGCAGGTCCAGCATCTGGCCGCTCACCTGAACGATGGTGGAGAGAAACGACGTGCGATCTTCGTTCTCCACATCCATCTCCAGCAGCAGCTCACCCAGCCCCTGAATCGACGAGAGAGGATTGCGTAGATCGTGCGCCGCCATGCCGAGAAAGCGGTTCTTCTCCTCGTTCAAGGCGATCAGATCCCGCCGCTGCTGTTGCAGAGCCAGATGGGTCTTGATACGGGCTCTGACCACCGGCGCGCTGATCGGTTTGCTGATGTAGTCCACCGCCCCCAGCGACAAGCCGCGCGCTTCGTCGGCAACCTCGCTCTTGCTGGTGATGAATATGACGGGAATGGCAGCGGTTTCGGGATCCTCCTTCAATCGCCGACAGACGGTGAACCCATCCATTTCCGGCATGACGATATCCAGCAGGATGAGATCCGGAGGCTGTGAGGATTTGGCCCGTGCCAGCGCCTGTTGACCACTCTTGGCCACCTGCGTGGCATAGTCGTGGCGCAGAAGATCCGACAGAATTTTCAGATTCAAGCGTTCATCATCGACGATGAGAATCT
>JADGBX010000276.1 GCA_015231265.1 Magnetococcales bacterium
GATCAAGACGAAACCGCCGATTTCCAGGAAGAGACGGTTTAAGCGGGGATTTTCTGGTGAGTAGTTCCGTAGAGCAAGAAGCTGCAATGCAAGAAGTGTGAGGCCGGTGATCCAGAGTACGGCAAACGGGGCGTTCATGAAGACGGAGAGCGCGGCACCAATGTGGCCCAGAGCAATGACAAAAAGGAAGCCCCACTCACGTCCCCCGGCAAGAGATTGCCACTCACTGGACATTCCAACCGCAACGATGATGCTAAGTATGGTGAAGTGAAAGGTAGTACCTTTGATGAGAATCAGCAGCATCAAGGGGATAAGAACAGCCGCAGAGAGTATGCGAAGGAGCATTCAATGGTTCCTGTTCAGGAGGTCGTTGCGCCAAAACGACGGTCGCGGTGACTGAACTCTCTGACGGCCTCAACCAGATGATCCCGATTGAATTCAGGCCAGAAAATCGGTAAAAAAACCATTTCCGTATAGGCCATCTGCCAGAGAAGGAAATTACTGATCCGTTGATCACCTCCTGTTCTAATCAGAAGATCCGGATCCGGCTGACCAGCTGTCGTCAGACGCGTTGAAAAGAGGGCATCGTCGATATCATCAGGAGCAATAGTACCATCTATTCCTTCCTGAAGCAGTTGACGCGTTGCATCCACGATCTCCTGCCGTCCTCCATAATTGAGGGCGATGTTGAAATCGAGAGTGGTGTTCTCTTTTGTGACCTCTTCTAAATCCTCTACGAGATCCTGAATTACCTGAGGGAGGTCGGTGATACGACCAAGTGCTCGAAATCTTACCCCTTCACGGTCCAGCTCCTGCATCTCTCTTTTCAGATGGTAGGCAAGCAGGCTCATCAATGCACTCACTTCGTCTTCGGAGCGTTTCCAGTTTTCTGATGAGAAGGTGTAGAGTGTGAGGGTCTTGATGCCGATATCGATGCACGCTTCGACGGTTCGTCGCACCGCTTTCACACCGCGTCGATGGCCCTCGATGCGTGGCATGAAGTGCGACTTTGCCCAACGCCGGTTGCCATCCATGATGATGGCAACATGCACGGGAAGACGGTCAGCAGAAATGTCGATGGGTTGCTCAGCCATAGGAAGGCGTTGGATCCTCTGCTGATCAAAACGAATAATGGGCGAGAAACCCAAGACAGTGGATATACGAGAACCACCCAGTGTGAGGGGCTGTACGCATGACTGTTCCGGCGGGTTCTGCCGTCAACAGAATATATGTTGCCAACACGTATGCGTGATGGAACTTCTCGTAAATAAAGCTGAATTCCTGGTTGGAAGAGTAAAAACCCCCGAAGGGCTCTACACCTCCATGATATCTGCTTCTTTGGCCTGAACGACGTCATCGATCTGTTTGACATGATCATCGGTCAGATCTTGGATCTCTTTTTCCAGTACCCGAAGATCATCCTGGGAGATCTCTTTGTTCTTTTCCGCTTTTTTTGCAGTGTCGATCCCATCTCGACGGATGTTCCGAACGGCAATTTTTCCTTGTTCGCCATATTTATGGGCGAGTCGGACAAGCTCTTTGCGTCGCTCTTCAGTCAGTTCCGGCAGGGGGACTCGAATGATGCCGCCATCTTTCATGGGATTGAGCCCGAGATCGGAATCTCTGATCGCCCGCTCAACTGCAGCGACAGTACTCTTGTCCCATGGCTGAACAGTAATCATGCGTGGCTCAGGTACGCTCAATGTTGCGACCTGATTCAGAGGCATTTCCGAGCCGTAGGCATCGACGACCAAGTTCTCCAGGAGTCCTGTCGACGCTCGGCCTGTACGCAATCCGGCCAACTCCTCCTTGAGAGATTCAACGGCCTTGCCCATACGCGTTTTCAGGTCATTGGTATTCATCATCTCTCCTCAATCCAGGTGCCTTTGCCTTCACCCCGCATCTGTCTGGAGAGGGCCTGATCGCCACGAATGGAGAAGACTCTTATTGGCAGAGCATTCTCACGGCAGAGCGTGGTTGCAGTCAGGTCCATCACGCGCAGTGAGCGGGACAGTACGTCCTCATACGTCAATGCATCAAATCGGGTTGCATCAGGAACCTTTTCCGGATCGGCGCTGTAGACACCATCCACCTTGGTTCCTTTGAGCAGAAGATCTGCTTTGATCTCCACAGCACGAAGTGCAGCTGCTGTATCTGTGGTGAAGAAGGGGTTTCCAGTTCCAGCGACGAAGATCACGACACGGCCTTCATCAAGATGTCGGATAGCCTCTTCATGAACAAATGATTCAGCCACTTCCGGCATGGCCAGTGCAGACATCACACGCGCCTGAACACCTCGATTCTCAAGGGCATCCGCAAGGGCCAGTCCATTGATGACCGTAGCGAGCATGCCCATGCGGTCGGCGCGGGTTCTCTCCATCTCCTTGGCGCTGGTTGAGAGGCCGCGAAAAATGTTGCCACCTCCCACGACTAAACCAAGTTGAATGCCCAGATCAGAGACTCTCTTCAAATCGTCGGCAACTTTGCCCAGAAAGACAGGGTCAACACCGTATCCGGCATCACCCATCAGGACTTCACCGGACAGCTTGAAAAGAACTCGTTTGACGCGTGTGATATCCATGAAGGTATCCGTTCCTTCAGCTCATCTGCTTGGTGACTTCCTCAGCAAAATTCTCCTGGCGTTTCTCGATCCCTTCACCGAGCTGATAGCGGACAAATCCCTTGACCGTCACCTCAGCGCCCAGATCTTTGCCAGCTTGCTGAATGAATTTACCGACTTTCTGATCGGTATCCATAATGAAGGCCTGCTCCATGAGGCACACTTCACCGTAGTACTTGTTCAGACGCCCGGTCACCATCTTTTCGATGATGTTCTCAGGTTTGCCGGAGGCGCGGGCCTGATCGGAGAGAACAGCCTTCTCACGCTCCAGAGCTTCACTGGAGACGGCGTTGCGATCCAGGAACTGAGGAGCAGAGGCTGCAACGTGCATGGCCACCTTCTTACCCAGTTCATCAAGGGCGTTTGTATCTGAAACGGAAGATTCGAGCGCCACAAGAACACCGATCTTTCCACCCATGTGAATATAGGAGGAGACGACGCCGTTCTCGACGCTCATCACTTCCAGACGGCGAAGATTCATATTCTCGCCGATGGTTGCAATCATGTGGGTGAGCTGATCACCGACATTGCGTTCGGTGCCGGGAAAAGGCAGCGCTTTGAAAGCGTCCATGTCTGCGGGTTTGGATTCGACCACCAGACCGACACAGCTCTCGACAAAACCGACGAAATTCTCATTCTTGGCCGTGAAGTCGGTTTCGGAGTTGATTTCGATGAGAGCGCCGGTGGTGCCAGTAGAAGCGGCAGCAACCTTACCTTCGGCAGCAACACGACCGGACTTTTTGGATGCAGTGGAGAGCCCCTTTTTGCGAAGCCAATCCACGGCGGCTTCAACATTACCATCGGTCTCGGCAAGGGCCTTCTTGCAATCCATCATGCCGACTCCGGTTTTCTCGCGGAGCTCTTTGACCATTTTAGCAGTAATCGCCATCGTCTTTCTTTCCTTCAACACGTCATATTCTATGGTGAGTCCAGACACCCGCACTCTCTAGTTTAAGAATATTAAAGAGTGCGGGACAATCCAGTTGCGCAGTCTTCGTATCGAGTTACTCAGCAGCGGCGACGGCAACCATCTCTTCTTCAGTGACTCCGTAATCTCCGCCTTCAGTCATCGCTTCTTCCTCTTTCTTGGAAGCAGCGACCTGGCTTCCATCCAGAACGGCTTCGGCCATTCTGCTCAGGAAGAGTCGCAGAGAACGGATGGCGTCGTCGTTGCCGGGCACGATGTGGTCGATAGGATCGGGATCACAGTTGGTATCAACCAGGGCCACTACTGGGATTTTAAGCTTACGGGCTTCCTTGACGGCAATGGACTCTTTCTTGGTGTCGACGACGATCATCAGATCGGGTACACGACCCATATCCTTGATGCCACCCAAGGCACGTTCCACTTTGATCCGCTCACGCTCCAGAGTAAGAACCTCTTTCTTAGTCAACG
>JADGBX010000277.1 GCA_015231265.1 Magnetococcales bacterium
CTCATATCCGCATCCATCTCCATCAAACGCGTCATCAACACGGCGCTGGGAGACTCACGAATGTCATCAACATTCTTCTTGTAGGCAAAACCGAGCATTAGGATTTTCGCCCCTTTCACCGGCTTGCCACGGCTGTTGAGCGCCTCAGTCACTTTACCGATCACATAATCGGGCATGGAGGTATTAACCTCACCGGCCAACTCGATGAAACGGGTGTTAATTCCGTACTCACGCGCCTTCCATGTGAGATAGAAGGGGTCGATGGGAATACAGTGTCCACCCAACCCTGGACCGGGATAGAACGCCTTGAAACCAAAGGGCTTGGTCTTGGCAGCATTGATCACTTCGAAAATATCCAACCCCATCTTGTCGGCAACGATCTTCAACTCGTTGACCAGCGCAATATTGACTGCCCGGTAGGTATTCTCAAGAATCTTGGTCATCTCGGCAGCAGCGGTGGAAGTAACCGGCACCACTAGGTCGATAATACCCTCGTAAAGGGCCCTACCAACACTCAAGCAGCTTGGCGTCGAGCCACCTACCACCTTAGGTATGGTCCGAGTCGAGAAGTCGGGATTTGCAGGATCTTCGCGTTCCGGTGAATAGAGGAGGAACATATCCTCGCCAATGGTGAAACCACGACTCTCCAGCCGCGTCCTTAACTCCTCCTCGGTAGTGCCGGGGTAGGTCGTACTCTCAAGAGAAAGCACCTGCCCCTCACGCATATACGGCAGCACCGTCTCCACAGAGTTGATGACGTAGGAAAGATCCGGTTCGCGATAACGGTTCAATGGGGTGGGAACACAGAGAATAATCGCGTCCACCTCGTCCGCACGACTAAAGTCGGTGGTGGCGAAGAAGTCCTCACGCTCCCACGCGGTTTTGAAAGGGGTTGCATCAATGTGCTCGATGTAGGTTCTCCCTTCCCGCAGATCGTCCACCTTCCTCTGGTCGATATCGAAACCCGCTACCTTGAAATTCTCCTCAAGATATCTCAACGCCAGTGGCAACCCAACATAGCCGAGCCCGACGATACCGATCACCGCTTTGCGATCTCTGATTTTTTCGACCAAATCCTTATACATGGTTCCACGCCTGTTTGCCTGACCGATGAATCGTCATCACTGTCATGCTCTGTTTTTATTGACTATTCTCATGCGGTTCAAACGCTCTTCCGAGCTAAGTTTGGAGACGCGTGAGACTCACTCCAACCCGCCATTTCGAGTCGAACACCTTCTATTATTCTTCACTGTGGACAGCACCTTCCACAGCATTGAGGGGGGTAATTTTATGATGAATTCAGGGAACATGACAGCCAAATTCGCCTTCCCCGAAAGATTCCATCAGTGAAAAACGATATGCGGCAGGAAATAGTCGTGTCAAACCGAGGAGCTTTGTTCCATCCAACGAGCGTGCCACTCTTGAAACATCAAGATATTCCAAAGTGCTTGATGGTGATTGCGCGCTCCTGAAAGGTGCTCCTGCCATAACCTGCTGATGGGTTCCGTCCGCAGAAGACCCTGCTGCTTCAAATGCTCTGTAGAGAGCCGCTCTTGCGCCCACTCTTTGAGTGCACCCCGCAACCACTCTCCAACAGGCAAAGCAAATCCTGCCTTGGGTCGCTCCATAAGAGCTTGGGGGACGTGCTTATCCACCAGACGCCTAAGAGGGCGCTTCCCCTCTCCCGTACCAAGTTTCTGATGAGGAGAGAGAGTCCAGGCATACTCGACGACCCTGTGGTCCAATAGTGGTACCCTTGCTTCCAATCCTACATGCATCGAAGCCCGATCCACCTTGGTAAGGATGTCGTCCGGCAGGTAGAAGATCAGATCAAGCAACTGGAACAGTTCAGAGGGGTGAAGATCGTCACTTAAAGTGCTCACCTCATCCAACAAGTCCTCTCGCCGCCCATCTTCTAGGAAACGTCCATCCTGATCGCATCTGATGGAGCGCCCATCAGGCCAGAAAGAGATCAAACGGGTATAGGTGGAGAGCAGGTCAGGATGCGCCAGGACATCTGCAAGCTTATGCATCTTCATACCCAACTGCCTGGGTCGCTTCGAGGCTGGCAGGATAGAACCAAAATGATCCCACATCGCAGGAGAGATCCTATGGAGCAGGTTTGAAGCTAGACGCCTCAACAGAAATGGACCACGGGCCTGCAAAGCAGAGATGCGTGATGCCACCTTATGGCGATTGTAACCGGCAAACCCCTCATCACCTCCATCACCCGAGAGGACGACCGTCACACTCTGCCGAGCCAGTTTCGAAACAAGAAGTGTTGGAATCTGTGAGGAGTCTGCGAACGGTTCATCATAGATTTCCGCCAAAGAGGGGATCACAGCCAGTGCATCCTTCTCTGTTATAATCCACTCCCTATGATCAGTTCCCAGATGTTCAGAGACTTTTCTGGCATGGGCCGACTCATCATAGCCGCTCTGTTCAAATCCGATTGCAAAGGTCTTGGGAGCCTCCCCACCCAACGCAGCCATGAGAGAGACCACCGCAGTACTATCAATACCACCCGAGAGGAATGCACCAAGAGGAACATCCGCCAATTTCCGCAATGAAACCGCATCTTTCAAAAGCGATTCCAATGCCTCATCAACCTGCTCATCCGACTGATTCCCAGTGTGCTCAGGCCGTTCAGCTGCGACGGAAATCGGATACCAATAGCGATGGCTGCGCGTTAAACCACGACGGTCCCATACAAGGATCGACCCCGGCTCCATCTGCTTGATTCCCTGGTAAATGGAACTCCCTGTGGGTACATGACCAAAACGAATCATCTGCTCCATGGCATCACGGTTCAACTCGGAACGCCACTTGGGGTGTGGCCGAAACGCTTTCGGCTGAGAACCGAAAAAGAGCACCCCATTCACCTCCCCCCAGTAGAGAGGCTTGATACCGAGGCGATCTCGTCCCAACGTCAAACGTCGTTCCTGCCGGTCCCATAGAGCAAATGCAAACATGCCGATAGAGGCGCGGATGGTCTTCTCCACCCCCCACTGCTCAAACCCAGCCAGCAGTGTCTCCGTATCGGAAGTACCCCGAAAATGTACGCCCTTGGCTTCGAGTGCGGGCCGCATCTCTTCATGGTTGTAGACCTCACCATTGTAGATGAAGAGATAGCGCCCTGAAGGGGATTTCATGGGCTGTCGACCCATTGGAGAGAGATCAACGATGGAGAGACGACGATGGCCAAGAGCAACCCCTGCATCAGCATCCAGCCACACCGCTTGATCATCCGGTCCACGAGGGCTCAGTTGATCATTCATACGGTGAATGGTGCGCTCCAGGCGGTCAGAAGATAGGGAGCACTGTGGTTCTACACAACCAACAAATCCACACACACGCTCTCCTCACGCTCAACGGCGACAGATGAAGTGCCAATAGGGAAGATTATCCGAAACCTCAATCTTCGAGAAGGTATCGGTCAGTTGTTGAATCTCCTCCCGACTGAAACGCTGCTCGATCCGAGTAAAAAAACGATCATAGACGTCTTGGCGAATTCGACCGATCCCCTTACCTCGATACCCTTCATAGAGCGGCACATGTTTCCCCATCCCAACCAATTCGAACAGGTGTCCAAGAGCAATGAGCGGGAGATAGGTAACCACCGTCAGAAACCAAGTCAGCACCTCCCGCAAGAAGGGAGTACGGATTCGCGCACACACATGACGGACCAGATGCACACCACCCAGCAGAATTCGATAGTGAACAGGGCGATTATCCAGAGCATAGTAGAGATAGATCAACAGTTCAGGGCTCAACGGTGCCAAAGCACGCACTTCATCGAGAGCATTGGAAGGAAGATGGTGTAACACCCCCAAACAGAAGAGAAAATCAAACGCCTGTCGTCGGAAGGGAAGATCCTTGATATCCGCCATGAAAAAGAGTGCGTGGTCACTCTCTTCAAGGTTGCGGCGAGCCATAAAAATGGCGTCGGAGAAATCGGCCACCACAAGCTCCTTGCAGTGGGGCGCTAC
>JADGBX010000278.1 GCA_015231265.1 Magnetococcales bacterium
CACCCACTCCATCTGCGCTGTTCAACCAGAGACATTGCGTTTCACGTCACTCTGGATCTCCCCGAAACGGAGCGCAACTATGTCTCGGGCGAGCTTGTCCCCAGAATCCGCGCCCACATGGCCCAGGCATCTCTGCGAAATCCAGGCTACTTCAGGATGAAGATGCAAGCCAGTTCCTCCTTCCGGACACGGTTGACTGGAGTGGTGCTGGCGCTGGTAATCGTTGTGGCTGGTGGTGCCTTCGCCCTGGACAAATACGGCATACTCTCGGACCCGGAGTCGATGCTCACTGCTGCCGCTCCCCCCTCACACTCCGAGGAGGAGAGTGCTTCACCATTGACAACCATGGCGGTTGGCGCCGTGACCATATTGTCGAAGAGTGTTCCACCCGATGTATCCTCAAAACTGGTTCAGGAGATCGGTCGCGCCGTTCCAGCCGATGCCCAGGAGGCGATGATCAACTCCATCGGCACCTCTATTCCTGAGAATATGCAGCAGCAGGTCGTCCAGCAGATGATCGATATGCCCGATGGTTCTCGGGAGCAGATGCTGAACTCCCTGGCCACTATGCCGGATGGAGATCGCAACGACATGCTGGCACAGATTGGATCGGCCCCCAAAGGAACCCAGCAGCAGATGTTGGATTCATTGGCGCAACAACGCAACGCCCTTCCTCAGGTAGCTTCAACTCCAAAAGGAGCCACAGCCAAATCTCAGGGAGTCTCAAAAAATCACGCGCCGACATCCGCCGCATCTCTTGGAGACCAGGCAGCGATCACGCCGCAAGCTCCAGCACGCTCCCAGAACCAACCCTCTTCAGAATCCTCAAGAAGACCCCTCTCCTCTCTCAGCAAAGAGATGGATGGAGGAACAGTCACCCCGGCAGCAGCACGTCCGGACATGAACCGGGCTGGTGATCTTTCCACTCAAGACCCAAGAGGCGTATCACACGTCCCGGCAAGTACAACGGCCTCAAGCTCTCCATCAGATATGGCAAGGGTTCAACCACAACAGTCGCAACAGCAGCTTTCAGACACTCAGAAAGCCGACACCGACACATGGCAACCACCGCCAAGACTGTTCCCACGCTCTCGCATGACGGCACAATCGGCTATACTCCCGCACGCTCTGCCGGACGGACTCGCCCTGTTATCTCTAGCGGACTACCGTAAACTCTACCCGCAATTTGCCCATATCAAAGACGACAGACTTTTTGCCGAACGCATCCATACCGCGTTTTATGGCTGGAATATTCCTGCATCGCTCTTCTTCAATCATCTCGGACTGAATGACGGTTCATGAATTGCGCTGCAATTCATCATGAGTTATCTACAACGCTTGCCACTCACCCATCCCTTGCAGATGAATGACAAGGCGCATGACGCTCAATTTTTTATTCGCCACCCCCGCTCCATCAGCACCACGGTGACTCCGAAAAAGAGCATCAGTGCAGCAGGAACCACGAAAACTGCAATATGGGACGCATGCGTTCCTGAAATACCCGTGATCGAGTAACGGAAAAGATCGACCAGATGAAAGATGGGATTGCCCATGGCGATTATCTGCCATTGCTCAGGCAACATGGAGACAGAGAAAAACACCCCGCCCAAATAGACCATCGGCGTCAGCAGGAAATTGCCCAACAGCGCCACATCATCGAACTTCTGCCCGTACATGCCCACAACCAGCCCCATGAGACCGAGAATACCGGAGAGTGCCAGAGCCGAGACGATGAACACCAGAGGGTGCTGGATCGTAAACGGCACGAACAGACGAGAGACCAACAACGTCACCCCACCGACGACAACCCCTCGCAAAATAGCACTGCCCATAAATGCCAGCACCACCTGAAACGACGTCAATGGCAGAGCAAGAAGGTCGGTCTGAAGCATATTGAGCATCTTCATCTGTATCATGGAGGAGCTGGTATTCTGAAAGGCGTGTTGCATCATGCCCATGGCTGCAAGCCCAGGCACCAGAAACTCCAGATAACCCATACCATCAATCGTACCAATCCGCCCTCCCAATGCCCCGCCGAAGATGATGAAATAGAGCGCAGCCGTCATCAGCGGCGTGCCGATCGTCTGTCGCCACACTTTCAGAAAACGGTGCGATTCACGCCGGAAAAAGGACCACGTTCCATACCAGGTATTCATGAACCTTCTCCCTTACTGGCACCTGACGAATTGACAGTGTTTCCCGTCAACTTGAGAAACACCTCCTCCAACCGGGGCCGTTCAACCTGAAGATCGGCAATGATGTCGGCATTTCGGCTCAAGCACTCAAAAAATAGACGATTCTCTTCAGCTTCAAAACGGCCACGAACCCGCCCCTCCTGCACGACCTCCACCTCCAGTTGCGGACAGGGGTTCCACTGCTTCCCCTCCTGAAGAAGAATGTCGAACCGTCGCGTCCCGAATTCCTGTAACAACGCCTCGGTAGGGGCATCGGCGATCACCACTCCCTCTCTGAGAATCGTGATCTTTTCTGCCAGCTCTTCAGCCTCCTCCAGATAGTGGGTGGTTAGAATGACCGTGGTTCCTTCTGCATGGAGTTCCCTGACAAAATTCCACAGTGAATGCCGCAACTCCACATCAACACCAGCGGTCGGCTCATCAAGAATCAACAGCTTCGGTTTATGAACCAACGCCTTGCCGATGGTCAGCCGTCGTTTCATTCCACCGGAAAGTGCCCTGGCCGGCTTGTCGGCATGGGGTCCCAATCCAAGCCGCTGGATCAACGCATCCACCCAATCAGTATTGTCACGGACGCCATAGTAACCGGAGTGATTGTTTAACACTTCACGAACAGTAAAAAACACATCAAGTGACAGCTCTTGAGGCGTGACGCCCAGCAGTGATTTTGCACGCACAGGTTCTTGATCGATATCGACACCGAACACCGTGACACGCCCCCGACTTTTCTTCACGGTTTGCGCAACTATATTGATCAAAGTGGATTTCCCGGCACCATTGGGGCCGAGAATGGCGTGAAAGCTGCCGGGTTCGATGGTAAGGCTCACATCGCGCAGGGCATAAGTATCTTGACCATAAGCTTTATCCAAACCTGCAATAGCCAATGCAGCCGGTTTCTCCGTCACTCTGTTAACCTCCTTTTCACTGATCATCTCTCAACCAGCCCGTACTGGAGCTGATCCTATCTGAAAAGCCGCCAGACTCGACACGCTCTTCATGGGCAAACCCTCAATGAGAGTGTGCCTGAAGCATCCTCAAGAATACACTCCGTTTCCTCCTGCACTTGCGCATTAATAGACGCCTCATCCGGTCTTATGCAGTCATTAATGACCATCTATCAGCGAACTATGGTCAATCCACACGCAGAGAGAGAGGTTCGGATTCCGTTACTCAAGCGTGTGTTAATGACAATAATGTGACCGATAATCCACACTGCTCACAGATTGGCATCGCGCTTACAAATGACCTACACACCGTAACAAGAAATTCTCTTCACAGTTTACACAGAAGAAAATGGAGCACAGACAATCTTCTAACCATTGATTTATCATGACTTAATCATCAATCACAATCACTTTCACAATTCTCCGATTCTGTCATATCTTCCTAGCATATGCGTAACGAACAAGTCACAAAGAAGTTTCTGGCATATCATCAATGGTTCATACGGGATCCCTATAATACTTCTCCATCAACGGTCATACATGTGGTTACCTTTCGTTAGCTCAGATGAATATTCTCTAACGATAAGTAGAAGCAGATAGTTTGGCCATTTTGAGTGGGTAGTGTGAACGGACGATTCCTTTAACGCTGACAGAGAGATTCCTCTCACAATCAGCAGAACAGAATCCCCAGAAGCTCCCCCAACAACAGAAGCGACTCAGCTGACTCCATGAAGCTTTCACGACTCACTGTCGTGTTCAGTTCATGACGATCGCCGGTCTCACATCCCAACTGGTTCCCTTGGGTCATTCCGGCACACATGGTCTTCATGAC